>DASXWF010001216.1:0-2173 GCA_036503835.1 Polyangiaceae bacterium
ACGACGGCCAGCCAGCGCTCGCTGGCGGGGAGGCGGATCGGCGCGGCGGCGCCGCGCAACGACTCGGCGTACCAGCCCGGCGTCGATCGGAACGCGACCTCGGCCGTCCCCGAGCTCGGATCGACGTGAAGGACCGTGAGCGGGTCGTAGGCGTATACGAGGTAGAGCACGCCGCCCAGCGACCACGGCAGCCAGTTCTTTTCGACCGGCCCGGAGCCCGCGTAACGAAGGCCAGTGACGTGCTCCACCGCGTCGAGCGTCGGGTTCATCCTGCCGAGCACGACCTGCGGGCTGCCCGCGTGCTCGGGGAGCTCGTAGCAGGTGGCCGTGAACCAGACGCCGCCCCGGTGCTCCGTCCAGCGCACGTCCTCCAGGCCCCGCACGCGCGTCTCGCGCGACCAGGTCGCCGGAGCCGAGAACGTCCACTCCGTCTCCGACAGGACGTCTTCGGTTTCGGGATCCCAGTCGAGCGTGACGTTGCGCGTACGGATGACGCCGTCCGAGCTCTTCGAGATCCAGGAGCGGCCGCCTTCCACGCGATAGTTCACGAGCCGGACGTTCACGGCACAGCGGTCTCCACGCCTGACGACGCTCGGGTTCAGCGCGGAGTATTCGACACCCTCGCGCGAAAGGAGCGACCGCGAGAGCGCGAAGTGACCGCGCCGGAGCGCCTCGACGTTGCTCGCGTAGAACGTCTCGTTGCGCGCGACGTACTCGTAGAACTCGCGCGCCTGACCCCGCGGGCGTACGAGCCGCTCGCACGCCGCGAGGCCAAGCTCGACTCGGCGCGCGCCGTGCGCCGAGAGCATCAGCTCTTCGTACAGCCTTCGCTCCAGCGCGGGATCCAGCGGCCCGCCCGCGGGCAGCGCGAGCGCGTGCTCGGCGAGGGCGCAAGCGAGCTCGTGCGCGCCGGCCTCGCGGGAGTGTCGAGCCAGCGCCTGGAGCGGCTCGGCGCGCTGCGGGTCGTCTTCGAAGCAAGCGAGCAGATGACCGGGAGCGTCCTCGTCGCCCGCCGCGAGCGCCCCGAGCCCCCGTTCGTACCGCTCCTGCCAGGCCGCGTCTCTCTCGAGCGTCACGTCCGGAGCGCTCACGGGGCTCCGCCCCAGGCGAGCGGGTTGCGCGCGATGCTCGTTCGCTCGCGCGCGAGCTGGTGATTGCGCTCCCACGCGCGGCTCGCCTCCCTCCGCAACGCCGTGTCAGTGAGGTGCGAGTGACGCTTCGGGTGCCACTGGTGGAGCATGTACGTCCGGCCGGTCACCCACTCGATGCTCATCCCGGAGCGCTCGGCCCGCGCGACCATGTCGCCGTCTTCGGCGCCCCACCAGATCATGTCCTCGTCGTAACCGCGAACCTCGAAGAAGAACTCGCGCCGCGCGGCCTGAATCGCGCCCGAGCCGTGCACGCCTCGCAGGCGGCTCCGGCGTCGGAGCCGGGGCAACGCCTCCTCGAGCGCGCGCGGCGCGCCCGGCACCCGCGTCATGCGGCCCAGATCGGAGATCTGGCACATCACGAAGGCGCGCGGCTCTCTCGACAGCGCCTCGACCACGACGCCGAGGAAGTTCGGAGCGAGGATCATGTCCGCGTCCATCGTCATGACGTAGCGCGAGTGCTCGTTCGTGGCGCGGATCCCGACGTTCAGGGCGAGCGGCTTGCACCACGGGTCCTCCAGCCGCCCCGTCACGAGCAGCCGCGCCCCGGCCTCGGCGCAGATCGCGCGCAGCTCCGCGTCGATCTCGCCGCGGCTGCCCTGGCTGACGACGATCACCTCCGCGGGCCTCGGCTGCTGCCAGGAGAGCGAAGCGAGCGCGTTGCGCACCCGCGCGCCGGCGCGATCGCGAATCGCGATCACGACCGAGAGCGGCGCGGACTCGGCGCGGCGCTCCGGAGACGTGCTCGCGGCGACGGGCGCCGCGGGCGCTCGCGGCGCGCTCGGCGCCGCTTCCAAAAGCGCGCGCCACGCCTCGCGGCTGGCGGCGCTGTCGAGCCTCAGATCGTAGTCTCCGCGCTGCAACGGCGGCACGACACCGCGCTCGACCAGCGCCGCGATGCGCTCGGCCCAGAGCGGGAACGGGTCGCCGTGATAGTGGGCGTGGAGGTCCCAGCTACCCTCGCGCGCCAGGTTGACGCGAAACGTCCCCGTGCGCTGGAGGCCGGCCCCGAGACACTGCTCGAG
>DASXWF010001217.1:0-4032 GCA_036503835.1 Polyangiaceae bacterium
TTTGCGCGAGTACACGGAGCTCAGCGAGGAGTCGCGTCAGACGTTCGAGAGCGAGCTCGGCGAGGCCGCGCCGGAAGGACCCGTAACGATGCCACCCTCGGAGGGGACCCCTGAATCGGCGACCGCCGCCTGGGAAGAGGCCGGTGGGCCGGTCTCGGCGGAGAACCCGACCGGTGCGCAAGCGTCAGAAGGGGACGCCGAGGGCTCGGAAGCTGCGGATGCGGGGGAGGGCGAGCAGGAGGACGAAGCTGCGGCGGAGGAGCGCGACGAGGACGCACCTAAGGAGAAGGACGAGGAGGACGGGGACGACGAGGACGACGACGAGGACGACGACGAGGACGAGGACGGGGACGACGACGAGGACGACGACGAGGACGAGGACGACGACGAGGACGACGACGAGGACGACGACGACGACGAGGCAGCGGGCAAAGGCGACGGCGGCGGCGACAAGGACACCGAGAAGGACAAGGCTAACAAGAAGGGCAAGTCCATTGAGAAGGACAAGGGCGGGGGCGAAGCCGAGAAGCCGAAAGGTCGGGCGAGCCCGAAGCGGAAGCGCTAGGTGCGCAACTCGGGATCGGCTGCGGCCGACCCCCGAACATGCGTACGTACTTGCTCTGGGCTTGTTGCCTCTCCGCCTGCGGACCGGACTGGTCGCTACCGCAGCGCGGGGACACCGCGACCGAAACCGTCGTGGAGCCGGCTGGCTCGCTCAGCGACGCGCCCCAGGTGCTCCGGCTCCGGATCGAAGGCGCCCTGGGCCGCTCGGCGCTCGCTGACTTTCGCCTTTTTCGTGACGAGCTCAGCGACTACCACCTCGGCCGGATCCGTTCGCGCGAGCTCCCCGGTACGCTGCTCGCCCGCGAAATCCCTGCGGTGATTTGGGCCGAGCCTCCGGCAGTCATGGTGGCGCCGGCCGGCGCGCTCCCATCCGGTCGGTACTCGCTCGCCACTCCCGAGCTCGGGCTCATCACGTCAATCGACGTGGGCCCGGCGCTCTCGCCCCCGCCGCTCGAGCGGCTCTGGCCCCCGCGCGAGAACACGAGCGGAAGCGGACTCGCGTTGTTCTGTGGCGAGGCCGCGCTGCTGGTCGAGCCGGAAACGGTCGTGCTCGCGCCTGCGGGAGTTCCGGCGGAGGTGCGCCCCGGCCTCGACGAGCGGGCGTTCCTTTCCGAACGCTGCGTTCGGCTCGATTGGAGCGTCGAAACGGTTCCGTCCGGTACGCTGGTCCTGCCGCCGCTCGGCGGCGGTGCCGCGATCTTCGAACCTTTGCCGCTGCTCGTGACGCCGGCCGCGCACGAAGCGCCGCGCTGCGATCCGACCGAGCTCGTCGCTGGTCCGGCCTGCGCGCGGGTGGAAGACGATCGCGTGACGCTGCGCGCGCCGAATGCGCCCGTCCTGTTCGCGCTCGAGCAGCCGGCCGAGTTGCTCGGCGTCGCCGCGCCCGGCGCGAGCCTGAGCGTGCGCGGGCTCGTGCCCGAGAAAACGGCGCGCATCGCCGGACAGGCGTTCGACGTCGCCGGCGACATCACCCGCCTCGATCTCGGCATCACCGCGGCGCCGCGCCGCGATCATCTGGTCATCAACGAGGTTCTGGCCGACCCGGCGGGCGCGGAGACGAGCAGCGAATGGATCGAGCTCCTGAATGACGGGACGGCGCCGGTCGAGCTGGCCGGGTTCGAGCTCGTCGACAGCGGCGGCACCTTCGCGCTCCCACCCGGAAGCGTCGCGCCGGGTGAACTGGTGGTGCTCGTGGGAGCGCGCTTCGCACCCGACTCGGAGCTCGACGTGCCGCTCCTGCCGGGCACGCGGACCTTCGTGCTCGACTCGCTCGGCAAGAGCGGCCTCGCGAACGCCGGCGAGCTGCTCCGGCTCGTGAATGCGGAAGGCGCAGTGGTGTCGCGCTGGCCGTCCTCGCCCGCGCCGGGACCCGGTCAGAGCCTGGCTCGAAGGGCTCCGGACGCTCCCGACGGCGAAGGGGCCTCGTTCGGCGCGCACGCGCAGCCTGGGGCGTCGCCCGGTGCACCGAACGAGCTCGCCCCGCCCGCGACCTGAGGGATCAGGTGCCGCTGATCGTCATGCGCGAGACCCGCAGCGTCGGGGAGGCGGTCGAGGTGCGCAGATCGAGGTCGTCGCCCACCGCGTCGATCCCCTTCAGCATGGCGTCCAGGGTCGAAGAGATCGTCACCTCGCTCACCGGGAACGCAAACTTGCCGTCCTCGATCCAGAAGCCGGCTGCGCCGCGGGAGAAGTCTCCGGTCACCGGGTTGAAACCGAAGCCGATGAGCTCGGTCACGTAGAGCCCGCGCGGCGTGGAGCGGATGAGCTCGTCGCGCGACGTCGAGCCTGCGGCGAGCACGAAGTTCGTCGTGGTCGGTCCCACGCTGCCGCCGCCGCGGCCGGCCGAGCCCGTGGAGACGCGCTTGAGCTTTCTGGCCGCGTAGCAGTCGAGAAGGTACGTGCGGAGCACGCCGGCCTCGACCACCAGGTTCCTGCGCGAGGGCAGGCCCTCCCCGTCGTAGGGACGCGAGCCGAGCGCCTGAGGAATCAGCGGATCGTCGGTGATCGTGACGAGGGGACTTGCGACTTCGCTGCCTTCACGATCCAGCAAGTAGCTCGATTTACGCCAGATCGAGCCGCCCAGGATGCAACCCGCGAAGCTCCCGAGCAGCGAGCGCGCCACGTCCGGGTCGAACACGATCGGCGCTTCGGTGGTCGCTACCTTGCGTGCGCCGAGCTTGGCGAGCGTACGGCGCGCCGCCTCCCTCCCGACGGCGTCGGGCGCCTCGAGCTTCGCCATGTGGCGGGCGCCGGTCCAGTAGTGCCCGCGCCGCTTCTTGCCACCTTCGTCGTTCGCCACGGGGACGACGGAGAGCGACGCATAGGAGCCGCGCTGCACGCCCTCGAAGCCGCTCGACAGAACCAGGGCGCCGACCGAATCCGAACGGGAGAAACTTGCGCCCTCACTGAGCTCGAGTCGAGCGTCGGAATCGAGGGCGGCCTTTTCGCCGGCGGTCGCGAGCTCGAGCGCCCTGCCGCTGTCGATGTCGGCGATGCTCGCGTCGAACAGATCGAGATCGGCGAAGGGCGGCTTCGCCAGATCCTTGGCATCCGCCGGGCCGGCGCAGGGATCGGACTCAGAGAGCTCCACGAGCTCGAGCGCGTCCTCGACGCAGCGGGCGATGCCGGGCGCCGTCAGGTCGCTCGTGCTCGTGACGGCGACCCGGCCGCCGCGGAGGACTCTGAGCGAGACGCTGTGATGACCGGCCTCCTCCACGAGATCCGGCTTTCCGAGCCGCACGCGCACGCTGAGTTCGAACCCCCCGCGCGCGCTTGCCTCGGCGACGTCGGCGCCCTTCTGGAGCGCGCTCTTCGCGACGCTCCGTGCCAGGTCCAAAAGCTTCTCTTCCCGCTCGTCGGTCATGGTGCTCGTTCTTTGAGTATCAGATTTGCGCGGTGCCGCTAGCTGCTCATGCGGCGCAGCGTGGCGGCGACGTATGCCGTCGCGGCGATGACGACGAAGCCGACCCAGGCGAGGCCCCATCCGAGCGGCGTCCCGGCCACCGGCTCGGTGCCGAAATCGCCGTGGTACTGGAGGTACGTGGCTCGCACGCTGAGCCGCGGAAACAGCGCGAGCGTGAGCGCGAGGGCCGCCAGCGCCGAGGCCGCACCGAGGCGGAGCGCCGAGAGCGGCCGCCGCGAGCGCGTGGCGCGGGCCGCGAGCGCGAAGCCGCCGGGCACGCTCACGAGCGCCAGCAGTGTTCCCGCCACGTCGACCATACGCGCGCGCCGGCCGGCGTCGAACAGATAAGCGCCGGCCCAGTCGGGTTCGAGCACGAGGAAGTAGGCGCAGGCGGGCGCGAACACGAGCGCGGCGTAGAGCGAGACAATCGCGAGCGAAGGCGTTGCGAGCGCTGCCTGGGCGCCGCGCGCGATGTCGTCCCGCGCGAGCCAGGCGAACAGCACTCCGAGCGTGAAGCCGACGAGCGGGGCTGGCAGCATGCTAGCCGGCTTTTGCCGTGCTTTCTC
>DASXWF010001218.1:0-8196 GCA_036503835.1 Polyangiaceae bacterium
GGTCGAGCTTGCCGAGCTCGAAGTAGGCCCACCCCAGGTTGCCCCAGGCGTTTTCCGGCGTTTGGTAGAGGATGTCCTCGGTGAGGGGCAGGAGGACCGCGACGGCTGCTGCCGGTTTTTTCTGGTGAATCAACGTCACCGCCAGCGTGTTCCTGGCTTCGCGATAATTCGGCTCGATCTCGAGCGTTCGCCGCGCGTAGCGTTCGGCTTCTCCCAGGCGGCATTCGCCGGTGCTGCGGCTGCAGAAGTCGAGGTAGAGGAGCGCGATGAAGTGCGTGATCTCGGCGTTGCGATCGTCGAGCTCGACGGCCTTCAGAGCATGCTCGAGCGCGTCCCGCGGCTTGCCGCGCCGGAGCCACATATCGCGAGCGATGTCGTACTCGGCTTCCGCCTGGCGGCTGGGATCCTGAGCGCCGGGTCCGCCTGGGTTACCGCCGGAGCAAGCGCTCGAAAGCGCTAGGAAAATTGCACAAATTCGACCGGCCAGTCGTTCGTGGGTCACGCGTTCCTTCCCCGAGCGCGATCGCGGCCGGGCGTGCCGCGCAGCTGATCTTTCAGGCTGAGCAGCGAGTAGAGCTCACGCAGCGTCTCGAGATCGGAGAGCTCGACCCGCTCGTCCTGGATTCTCACGTAGCCGGTCTCGCGCAGCTGCGCGACGACGCGCTTCACGTCGTCCACGTCGAGCCCGACCTGCGCCGAGAGCTCGAGGGGCGAGACCTGCAAGCTCACCTGGCCACCGGCGCTCACGGCGGCTCCGAGCTCGCGCTGCGCGAGCTTCATGAGGGCGACGACCACCTTGGACTGGTGGTCGCGCACCATCAGCATCTCGATCTGATCCTCGGCATCGCGCAGCCGACCGATCAGCTGCTCGAGGACACTGAGTCCGACCTCGGGATCGGTCGCGAGCACTTGGGCGAACGTGGCGTGATCCACGGCGAGCGCGGTGGTCTCGGCCAGCACGATGGCCGTCGATCGCCGCACCGAGCCGGGCTGGAGCGCGGATTCGCCGAATAGGTCACCGGGCCGAACCACGCGCAGGCTGCGTTCGACCGGCCCGAGCTGCTTGAACAGGCGCACCCGCCCGCTCTCGAGCAGGTAGGCGAAGTCGGCGGGTTCTCCGTCTCGGAAGATGACGGCGCCGGCGGCAAACTTGCGCCCGTACCGGGCGAGGAGGCGGTCGCGCTCCGTCTTGCCGTCGTCGGGGGTCGCCATTCGGGAGGGGAGACTAGTGCTCCACCCGAAAAGTAACAATCCGTGGAGTTACGCCGTTCCCGGTTGGTCGAGCGGCGACGGGGGGAGGTTCGGCAGCGTGGCTCCGGGGCCGCGCACGTATTCGGGTTCGGCGGGGGCCGAGGCCGGGTCGAGCTCCGCGCCGAGCGCGGCGACCCAGCTAGCGTGCGGCAGGTCGAGGTCGGGGCGCGTCAGGCGGGGTCGATCCGGCGAGAGCTCGGCGGCGCCTTCGCCGACGAGCACGTAGCTCTGGCCAGCCAGCAGCGCGTCCAGCGCGGCGCCGGCTTCGGAGCGCGGCACGGCGAAGGGGAGGGCGCGAACGGCGCCGGCCGGGCCGTACACCGCGGCGAAGAGCTCTCCGCGCCGGGCGTCGAGCACGGGAACCCGCAGGCGCGCGTCCTCGGCGGGCACTCCGCGCGCCATCGTTGCGAGCGAGCCGCAGCCCACGAGCGGGCGGTCGAGGCCGAGCGCGATGCCCTGGACGAGCGCGATGCCGACGCGCAGGCCGGTAAATGAGCCCGGACCGATCCCTACGGCCAGGCGGTCGAGCGAGGAGCGGCTCCAGCCGGCCTCCGCGAGGACGCTCTCGAGCAGCGGCAAGAGCTGCTCGGCGTGGGCGTTCGGGACCGCGTGCTCGCGGGCCCCGATCACGCGCCCGTCCTCCCAGAGGGCCACCGACCCGCGCCGGGTCGAGGTTTCGATGCCGAGCACTCGCACGCGGCGCTTCTAGCTTGCTCGCAGCGGCGCGCAAGGCGAGAGTGACCGCGGGGGGGGCTTTCGGGCATGGCTTCTATCCTCCCGCGCTTCGATTTTCGGGTCGAGTTCGCACTCGCCAGCGACAAGGGCCGCCGCCGTCACCATCACGAGGACGCGGCGCTCCTCGCCCCCGAGATCGCCATGTTCGCCGTCGCGGACGGCATGGGCGGTCACCAGGCTGGCGAGATCGCCGCCAAGCTCGCGATCGACGCCGCGCGTCAGGTGCTGGGGGGCCGCGAGGCTCAGCGCATCGTCGAGCAGTACGTGAGCCGGCCCGACCTCGAGACGCGCCGGGCCGTGTACGGCTGCCTCAAGCGCGCCCTCGAGGAGGCCAACGCGCAGGTCCGCAAGGACGCCGAGTCCGCCCCCGAGCGGCTCGGCATGGGCACGACCCTCGACGTGGTCTGGCTCGCGCGCGGCAACGCGTTCGTCGCGCACGCGGGGGACGGCCGCGTCTACCTGGCGCGCTCGCGGGCCATGCTCCAGCTCACGCAAGACCACGCGCACGGCGTCATGCCCGGCACGAACCCGAGCCTGTCCCGCAAGCGCAGCGCGGGGATCACGAACGCCGTCGGCCTGAGCGAGGTTCTTCTCGTCGACACGCTGTTCGTCGACGTGAGCCGGGGCGAACGCCTGCTGCTCTGCACGGACGGCGTGCACGGCCAGATCGAAGCGGAGTCCGAGCTCGCCGAGATCGTGCGCTCCGGTTCGGCCGAGGAGAGCGCGCGAGCGCTGGTTGCGCGGGCCGGTGAGTCCGGGCGTGACAACGCCACCGCGATCGTGATCGAGATCGGCGAGCGCTTCGTCAGGCGCACAGACCACGATCGGGGCCTCGCCGCCGCCGATCTCGAGCGCGCGCGCCAGAGCCCGTTGCTCGTCGATCTGCCGCAAGCCTTCACGCTCTCCGCGCTCGCCGCGGCGGTCGAGGTCGAGGTCGCTCCCGAGTTTCCGATCCCGCGCACGGTCACGAACGATCTCGTCAGTTACATCGTGCTCGACGGGGTCGTGAAGTACCCGGCCGCCGAGCGCACCGTCGGCGCCGGCGCCCTGCTCTTTCCCGAGTCCCTGGTCGGCATCGTCGGTCAGGAGGACCTGCCGAGCGCGGCGACCACCGTGCGCCTGCTGCGCGTCCGGGCCGACGATTTCTCCGAGGTCTGCAGCGACCCGCGCCTGGCCGCGGAGCTCTACCGGCGCCTCGCGGCGCACATCGCGCGGGTCTCGCTGCGCTCGCGCTGAGCGCGGATCGCGAGGTTGCGAGGGGTCAATCCCAGTTCGCGTCGGGGAACGGCTGGCGCGAGTCCGCGAACAGGTGACCCTGCAGGAGATCGCAGCCGAGCTCGATCAGTCGATCGCGCTCCGCGGGCGTCTCCACGCCCTCCACCACCACGCCGAGCGACATGTCCTTGCAGAGGCGCGTCATCGACGCGACGAGCTGCTGCTTGGCCGGACTCGTGTGCACGCCGTAGGTGAGGGAAGGGTCGAGCTTCACGAAATCGGGTTCGAGCCGCGCGAAACTCGTGAGGCCGGGCGCGCCCGAGCCGAGGTGGCTCACGGCAATCCGATAACCCTGCGCCCTGAGCGCGGCGCAGCGGCGTTCCGTATCGCCCAGGTCCGCCAGCGCGGAGCGATCGGAGACCGCGAAGATCACGCGCTGCGAGAGCGCGGCGAACGGATCCTCGGGCTCGAGCAGCGCGGCGTCCGCGAGCTCCGCCGGGTGGACGTTGAGCAAGAGCAGGCTGTCGGGGGGAGCGTTCCTGAACACCGACGCGACGTGCGAGCGCACGACGCGGCCGACCTCCAGCACCTTGTCGAGCCGCTCCGCCATGTGAAACAGGTTGCCGAGGGAGAGCAGCGGCGCCTGGGCGATGCGCACGCACGCCTCGTATCCGGAGACGCCCTGGCGCTCGGTGGAGAAGACCGGCTGAAAGGTGATGGTGAGAGACTCCAGCGCCTGCCGGTACGCCGCCTCGAGCCCCGCGCGATCCGAGGGTTCGGCGGCGATTCCGAGCAGGCCGAGCGCCTCGCGCTTGATCTGCGCCAGGCGATGCAGCTTCGCCGCGTGTTCCACGGTGGCGAGCAGCCGCGACGGCAACACGGGCTTTCTCAGGTAGCGGAGAACGCCCCATTCGATGGCCGCTTCCGCGTCCTCGAGCGACGGCAGGCCCGTGAGCAAGATCACCGGAAGATCGGCGTCATGCTGGCGGACGGCCCGCAGCAGATCGAGCCCGCTCATCCCGGGCATCCGCACGTCGCTCACGACCGCGGTGATCCCTCCGTTGCGGATGCGTTCGACGGCCGACGCGGCGTCCACGAAGCTCACGACCTCGAAGTAGTCGCGAAGCGCCCGTTCGACGACCCGGAGCACGTCTTCTTGATCGTCCACCGCCACGACCGTCGCTCGGCCCGACCCGGGACCGACGGTCGGACGTTGTGTGAGCTTCTCGGTCATCCGCGCTGTCCCCGCCGGTTCTGCATGGAGCTGAGGAAACAGTATCCCCGGATTTCCGTCACGTCGCAAGGCGGTCAGGCTCGCCCGCGTCCGCGTCGACGTCGGGCGGAAACATTGACACCGAGCTTTCGAGCTTGCGCGATCGGCGGAGGTCAGCCGGCTCGCGCGTTCAAATATTTCTCGAGTCGATCGATATGGTTTGCGAGATCGACGACGATGGTGCGCGGCGTCCCGGCGGGCGGTCGGGTGCGTCGCAAGCGGAGCTCCTCGTCGTGCAGCTGCCACCATCCGCGCGCTCGTTCGGGGGTCCAACTCTGCCCGAGGCTCAGGCTGCGGAGCGCGTCGAGAAACTCGGCGGCGCTCGCCCGGCGTGCAGCGGGCTCTTTCGCGAGACAGCGCAAAACCAGCTGCTCGACCCCACGCAATGTGGCTGCTCGCACGATAGACCGGACCCGCGCTTCGACCAACCGCAATCGCGTGCCTTCGACCTCCGACGCCGTGTTCCGCGACGGGCATTCCGCCGGCTGCTCCTCGGCGTGTGTGCTTGACCCTCTCCGAGGGCGCGTGGTGACATCTGCCACGGATGGCCGGCACACGCCTTACGCATAATACTCCGCTGAACGGAATGGAGGGCGAGGACGTCGAAACCATCACGGCGGAGGACGCGGGCGCCGGAGAGGGCGTGCGCGGCCTGTATGTCACCGGACCGAACGGCGGCGCGCGGCACGTCCTTGCGACGGGACTCGTGACGCTCGGTCGCGGCGCCGAGGCCGGCATCGTCGTGAATGATCCGCGCGTTTCGCGCGCCCACGCCGGGCTGCAGGTCGGCAAGGAGATCCTTCTGAGCGATCTCGGCAGTGTGAACGGGACCTTCGTCGGAAAGCGCCGTCTGAGCGAGGGTGAGATTCACACGCTCGCCGACGGCGAGACGTTCTTCATCGGGGACTCGGCGCTCGTCGTGCGGCCGTGCGCCCTGCGCCACCCGGGCGAGCGGCGCCTTCCCGGTCTCTCCGCGGTTCCGGAGCGTTTGGGGGGCGACTCCGTGCCGGAGAACGTCGCCATCGTGCGGATTCGCCCGCGCCGCTGGGCGCGGCGGCCGGTCGTTGAGGCGGTGCTCGGGGAGCTGCTCACCGCGCCGCTCGACTTCATGGTCTGGCTCGACGAGCAGGTGCTCCTGCTCTGCTGCGCGGTCGGTGCCGAGAGCGCGGCTTCGCACGTCGAGGGTGAGGCGATTCGCAAGCTCGGGAGCTGGAGCGTCGCCGCCGACGTGAGCGTGCGAGTGCTCTCGGCGGCGCGCATCGTCCGAGCCGGCGAGGGGTTGCGAGCGCTGCTGTCCGAAGCGGCGCCGCTCACGCTCGTGCGCGGTCAGGTCCTGCTGGAAGACCCCGCCATGAAGGCGCTCGAGCAAACGGTGCTGCGCGTCGCGAAGACGGGGGTCAGCGTACTCGTCCTCGGTGAAACCGGCGCCGGCAAGGACGTCGTCGCGGCGATGCTGCACGAGCTTTCCCCGCGAGCGAGCGCTCCCTTCCTCGCCTTGAACTGCGCGAGCCTGCCCGAAGCGCTGCTCGAGAGCGAGCTCTTCGGCTACGAGCGGGGCGCCTTCACCGGCGCCGCCAGCGCGAAAGCGGGCCTGCTCGAGTCCGCTCACGGCGGCAGCATCTTCCTCGACGAGCTCGGCGATCTGCCGCTGCCGCTGCAGGCAAAGCTCCTCCGCGTCATCGAATCTCACGAGGTGACTCGGCTCGGCGCGCTCAAGCCGCGCAGCATCGACGTGCGCTTCATCGCCGCCACCAACCGCGATCTCGTGGGCGAGGTGGCGAGCGGTCGCTTCCGCCAGGACCTCTACTATCGCCTGAACTCCGTCACCGTCACGGTTCCGCCGCTCCGCGCGCGACCGTCGGACATCGAACCGCTCGCTCGCCTCTTCCTCGAGGCGGCCCGCGATCGCTTCGCGACCGGCGCGGTGTGCTTCTCCCCGGCCGCGCTCGCGGCGCTCGCCGCCCACGGCTGGCCGGGCAACGTGCGCGAGCTCAAGAGCACCGTCGAGCGTGGCGCTCTGCTCGCGGGAAATCAGCTCATCGAACCTCGCGACCTCGGCCTACCCGCGCCCGACGCTGGACCGTTGCTGCCCTCCGTCCGCCCGACGAGCCCGAACCCGGCCCCGCCTGCGCTGGAAGCCTCGCCGGAGCTCGAGCGCGAGCGCATCGTGCAAGCCCTCGACGCTTGCGGAGGCAATCAAAGCCGCGCCGCGAAGATGCTGGGAATGTCGCGGCGAACGCTGGTCCGCCGCATCGGGGAGCTCGGCTTACCGAGGCCGCGCGACGCGAAGTAGCCGATTGAGCGCGCATCGCGACTGAGGCAGAGCATCGCGTACCTGGATGCTCTCCGCTCTGTTCACCGTCTTCGTGCTCCTCGTCGCGGGCTACCTGTTGCGGCGCCTCGGCAGGGTTCCGGACAACGCGGCCGACGTCCTGAACCGGTTCGTGATCGACATCTGCGTCCCGGCGACCATCCTGCGCCTCGTCCCGAAACTCCAGCTCGAGCCGAGCCTGATCGTGCTGGTCATCGTTCCCTGGGCCATGGTCGGCCTCGCCTACCTCCTCGTGCGCGCCGCCGCGCGCCCGTTCGCGCTCGACCGAACCCACCGCACGGTCCTCTTCCTCGCCCTGGCGCTCGGCAACACCTCCTTCCTCGGCTTTCCGCTCTGCGGCGCTCTTCTTGGCGAGCGCGCCATCCCGCTCGCGGCCGTCTACGACCAGCTCGGCTCCTTCCTGATCCTCAGCATCGTCGCGCCGATCGCGCTCGGCAGCGTCACGGCGGGAGCGCGCCCGCGCCCCGCCCGGATCGCGCGCCAGGTGCTCACCTTTCCCCCGATGATCGCGCTGCTCATCGCGCTCATCCCGTTCTCGCACCCCCCGTTCCTCGACGCGCTCCTCGCCACCGCCGCCGCAGCGCTCGTGCCGCTCGCGATGGTCGCGGTGGGCCTGAAGCTCCGCTTGACGCCGCCGCGCCCGCTGCGCGTCTTCCTGCTCGGTCTGACCTCGAAGCTCCTCGTACTCCCGTGCGCGGCGTGGCTCCTCGTGCGAACGCTCGGAGCCCCGCCGCTGGTCGTTCAGGTGGCCGTCCTCGAAACCGCGATGCCCACGATGATCACGGCCGGCGCGCTGATGATGGCGTACGGAGTCGGGACCGAGCTTGCGGCGGCTTTCGTGGGCTGGGGTCTGATCCTCTCGCTCGCGACCGTGCCCGCCTGGTCGTTCGTCCTACGCTGAGCGCTTCGTCCGGCGCGTCATTTCGCGGGCGCCGCCTTCTTCTCGACCTTCACGAAGGCCAGCGTCATGCGATCGCTCTCGCCGATGGCGAGGTACTTCGCCTTGTCGGTCTCCCCGAGGCGCAGCGTCGGGGGCAGGGCCCAGACACCCTCCGGATAATCCTTCGTGTCCTTCGGATTCGCGTTGATCTCCGACTTCGCGGCGAGCTTGAAGCCGGCCGCCTCGACCTGGGCGATGAGCCACGCTTCGGGCAAATAGCCCTGCTTCGAGCTCTCGTCCGGATTCTTGTCGGGCGCGGCGCGGTGCTGCTCGATGCCGAGCCGCCCGCCGGCCTTCAGCACGCGATGGAACTCGCCGAGCCAGGCGCCGAGCAGCTTGTTGTTGTGCATCCCGTGTGCTCCGCGCGCGAGCAGCACGAAATCGTAGGTCGCGTCGGCACCGAGCTTCGGCGCCTTGGGATCGACCGTGACGGTCTCGACCTTCCCGTAC
>DASXWF010001219.1:0-2234 GCA_036503835.1 Polyangiaceae bacterium
GCCGCACCCCTCCGGCGACGGCCGCTCAGCCCGCGTTGACGAACTGATCCATCTCGTCGAAGTCGTACTCTTCGGACGCGAGGTTGTCGAAGCGGGTGTACGCCTCGGTGTAGCGCGTCTCGAACGTGCCCGTCGGCCCGTTGCGCTGTTTGGCGATGATGATCTCTGCGATGCCGCGCTTTTCCGGGCTTTCCTTGAAGTAGTAAAAGTCGCGGTAGATGAAGAAGATGGCATCGGCGTCCTGCTCGATGGCGCCGGATTCGCGCAAATCGCTGAGCTGGGGGCGCTTGTCCTTGGTGGTGCGCGTCTCGACCGCGCGGTTCAGCTGACTGAGCGCGAGCACCGGCACGCCCATTTCCTTCGCGAGCTGCTTGAGCCCGCGCGAGAGCTCGCTGATTTCCTGCTCGCGGCTGCCGGCATCACGCCGGCCCTGCATGAGCTGCAGGTAGTCGACGGCCACGAGGCCGAGGCTCTGTGCCGGCACGTGCGAATCGCCACGCGCGATTTCGGCCTGAAGCCGCCGGATCTTGGCGCGCAGATCGAGCAAGGTGAGCGCGGGCGTGTCGTCGATCCAGAGCGGCAGCCGGCTGAGCCGGGCCGCCGCCTCGGTGAGCTTCGGCCAGTCCTCGCGCTGCGGCCGTCCGCTGCGGATGCTCGACATGTCCACGCGCGCTTCGGAAGCG
Organism: Polyangiaceae bacterium; assembly: GCA_036503835.1. Lineage (GTDB taxonomy): Bacteria > Myxococcota_A > Polyangia > Polyangiales > Polyangiaceae > PMG-095. The sequence continues at coordinate 684 of DASXWF010001219.1, forward strand.
AGCAGGCGCGCGGCCAGCTGCTCGCGCGGCATTTCGAGCGAGCAGAACAGCACGCCCTGGCCGGGCTGCTCGGCGGGCGCCTCGAAGTAGGCCTCGCCTTCGCGCGGCGCGACCGCCTTGGGCATCGCCACGTTCACGGCGAGGTTCATCACGAAGGCCGTCTTGCCCATGCCGGGACGCCCGGCCACGATGTAGAGGTCGCCGCGATGCAGGCCCGAGCACATCCGGTCGAGCTCGCGAAAGCCGGTCTCGATGCCGGTGACGCCGCCGCCGCGCCGCGCGGTTTCCGTCAGGATGTCGAACGCCTTGTGGATCGCGTCCTTGGCGGAAACGATCGTCGAGTTTGCCGCAACGCGGGCGATGTCGAACACGGCCTGCTCCGCCGAGTCGATGAAGGCCTGCACGTCCTCGCAGCCCGCGTAGCCTTCTGCCGCGTAGCGCTGGCACGTGGAGATGAGCTGCCGCAGCCGGTACTTCTCGCGGATCAGCCGGGCGTGGTTTTCGACGTGAGCCACGGCCGGCGTCGCGTCCGCGAGCTGCGCGAGGTACGGCGTGCCGCCCACCTGAGCGAGTCGATTGCGGTCACGCAGCCAGGTCGCCACGGAGACGATGTCCACGGGCTGGCCGGACCCGCTCTTCAGATCGAGCACGGCCTCGTAGATGCGACGATTCGCGTCGGCGTAGAAATGCTCGGGTGCGAGCACCTCCTGCACGCGATCGAAGGCGTCCGCGTCGAGCAGCACGGCGCTCAGCACCGCCGCCTCGGCGTCGAGCTCGTTCGGCGGAACGCGACCACCCTGCCCGGGCAAACCCGAATCCATACTGGTCGTCACGTTTCGCGAGCCTCCGAACCGCAAGCATGAAGCTCGGCCCGAGCGCCGAGCGGTCGTTCAATGTCCGAGCCTCGAACCAGCCTCGTTTTGCCCAACAATTTCATCCTGCGGTTGCCCAGATGCCCTGCTCAGGTTGTCCCCAGGTGACCAAAATGCGGAACGCCCCGGGAGCCGAAGCCACCGGGGCGTTACACGAGCGCGAGACGAGCCCGCGCGAGGGGTCAAAAGCTATACGCGTCTCGATCGATTTCTGTCAACGAAATTTCTGCGCGACGCGTCTCGGCAAGCTGATGCGTCGTCTTGCCTGTGAAGATTTTTTTACCGCCAAGAGCGCCAAGGGCCGCCAAGATCGCCAAGGGGATTTTTGGTTTCGGAATTTTCTCAATCCCAAAACCTTGGCGCACTTGGCGGCCTTGGCGGCTCAATGATCGCGGAAGCACGGCGCAGCCCTCGAAGGCCACGCACGAACCTCGCGCCCTGCGATCAGGACGCCTTGGTCGCGGCCTTCTTCGTGACTTCGATCTTCAGGGTCGTGGTGAGGCCGGCGGGGAGGCGGATCGAAACTTCGGCCGGGCCGAATTGTTTGATCGGATCGGGCAGCTGGATGCGCTTGCGATCGATCTCGACGCCGACCTTCGCGAAGGCTTCCTCGATGTCCTTGGCGGTCACCGAGCCCCACATGCGATCCTCGTCGCCGCCCGCGCGCTCGATCTGCACG
>DASXWF010001220.1:0-2809 GCA_036503835.1 Polyangiaceae bacterium
CCGCCGAGCACTCGGCGGTACCGGCGGTGCCGCCGCTGCCGCTCGCGCTCGAACCGCTCGTTCCCGCGGTCGGCGGCTGACCGCCGCTCGGACCGTCACCGCCACCCGAGCTGGTACCGCCGCTGCTCGACCCCGAGCCCGATACGCCGTTCGTTCCCGAAGTGCCGGACCCGCCCGTGCCGGCGAGCCCGGTGCCTCCGCTGCCGGGGTTGCCCGAGCCGGCCGTTCCCGAGCCGGCCGTTCCCGAGCCGCCCGATCCAGGGCCGGGGTCGGGAATGCACTCGCCGTTGCTGCAAATCTCGCCGTTGCGACAGTCGAACAAATCCTGGCAGCTCGTGTCGTCGTCGTCGTCCCCGCGGTCCTTCTTGGGGTCCGAGCCGCACGCCGGCGCGGCAAACAACAAAAGGCCCCCGAGCAACGCGAGCAACGAACGCCCTAGATCCAGTGCCATCCTCAGACTCCTTCGGCGCGAAGATTCGATTTCCGGCGCACGAACGCTCCCGGAACGTGCCGCGGGAAACACGAGGGTAACACGATTGCGGCTCGATGGGCCGCACGCTGGGAGTAATCTTCCGCCGACAATGCCCGCGCCCAACGAACCCCACGAACGATCGAGCGCCTTCCGTCCCGTGCCGCGCACCGGCGTCATCTACGTCACGGTCGAGGCTCAGCGCTCGGGGTTTCGGCCCGAAGATCCCGCCTGGTGCAATCTCGGACAGGGACAGCCCGAGACCGGTGACCTTACCGGCGCCCCGCGCCGCGTGACCGAGATCACCATCGCCACCAACGATCAGGAGTATGCGCCCGTCGCCGGTCTGTGGGAGGCGCGCGAGGCCGTGGCCGGGCTTTACAACGACCTCTTCCGGCGCGGCATGCCGTCGCGGTACTCGGCGGAAAACGTTTCGCTCTCCGGCGGCGGGCGCGTGTCGATCATGCGCGCGTGCGCGGCGATCGGGCAGATCCACCTCGGGCACTTCTTGCCCGACTACACGGCGTACGAAGAGCTCCTCGACATTTTCCGGCGTTTCGTGCCGATTCCGATCGGCCTCGATCCGGAGCGCGGCTACGACTTCCCGCTCGCGGAGCTGCGCCGCGAAATCACGGGCCGCGGCCTCGGCGCGATCCTGCTGTCGAATCCGTCGAATCCGACCGGCAAGGCGATTCTCGGGGAGGAGCTCCGTACGTGGGTGGCCGCGGCGCGCGAGCTCGACTGCACGCTGCTCTTCGACGAATTTTACTCTCACTACGTCTGGCAGGGCGCCGAGCCGCTGATGAGCGCGGCGGCCTACGTCGAAGACGTCGAACGCGACCCGATCGTCATTTTCGACGGGCTCACGAAGAACTGGCGCTATCCGGGCTGGCGCACGACCTGGACGGTCGGGCCGCGCCGCGTCATCGAAGCGCTGGCGAGCGCGGGCTCTTTCCTGGACGGGGGCGGCTCGCGGCCGCTCCAGCACGCCGCGCTCGCCGTGCTGACGGCCGAGCATGCCCGGCGCGAGGCCGAGGCCATCCGCACGACCTTCGGCCGCAAACGCAAGCTCATGTTGGAAGGGCTGCGCGCGCTGGGCGTGCGTTTCGAGCGCGAGCCCGACGGCACCTTCTACGCCTGGGGCAATCTCTCGGAGCTCCCGGAGCCGCTGTCCACGGGCGAAGGCCTGTTCCGTGCCGCGCTCGGGGAGAAGGTGATCGTCGTCCCCGGCCACTTCTTCGACGTCGATCCCGGTCGCCGTCGCGGCGGTCGCGCCTCTCGCTTCCGCCACCACGCCCGCTTCAGCTTCGGGCCGAGCGAAGCGGTGCTCGAGACGGCGCTCACCCGCTTGCGAAGTCTGGTCGAAGCGACGCGGTGACTTCGCCGGGCATCGCTCCGTCGAGGTGCCGGGGATTGCTCAGTCGAAGTACAGGATCTTGCCGAGGCACGTGTCGTAGCTGCTCGCGAAAGGCTCGATCACGCATTCGCGCTCCACGCAGATGAACCCGGGCTGGCAGTCCGGCGTGAAAAAACACTCGCCGCCCGGCTCGACGAGCGGCTTGCAGGTGACATCGCAGCGGTTCCCCGAACCGCACTCGGTGCCGTAAGTGCATTCGGCGCCGTCGTCGAGGAGCTCTTCGCACCCGTACCCGGAGCGGCAGTAGAGGCCGTCCTCTTCGTAGCAGCGATCAATCGGAAAGCCCGACTCGCCGCTGATGCTGGTGAACGAACAGGAGGAGCCCTCGCGGCAGTCGCCGGCGCAAAGCTCGTCGAGCCCCGCGCGCGGCGTGGTTCTGCAGGTACCGAGGTACGGATCGGGGTTGTCTTCCTGCACGATCTCGCAGGTTTTGTCCGCGGTCGAGCGATCGCACTCCGCCACGTCGCGACAGGGCTCGCCGTCCGCGAGCGTGCCGATGAAGATGCCGTGACAGGCGGCCAGCGGCGCGATGCGCGTGCAATTCGCAGCGGCGTCGCGGTAGGAGTCGATGCAGGCGCCGAGCGCGTCCGTGTCGATGAGCACGGTGCCGCGCTTCACGGCGCGGAAGGTCTCGTTCTGTTCCGCGAGCATGGCCTCGCACTCGGCGAGAGGGCCCGTGGGCTGACCTGCGGCTTCACAGCAGTTCCGGGCAGTCGCGCAGAAGACCGCGGCGAGCGGCTCGAATTCCGGCGGGAGCTCGATCGCGCCCGCGCTGCCGCCTTCGCTCGTCGTGCCCGCGCTCGCAGCGCTGCCGCCGCTGCCGCCGCTCGTCTCGCCCGCGCCGCCGCTCGTGTCGCCGGCGCGGCCCGACGTGGCGGCGCTGCCGGAGCTACCGCCGACCCCGCCCGAGTCTTCTGCGCCAC
>DASXWF010001221.1:0-7846 GCA_036503835.1 Polyangiaceae bacterium
TCCGGCGCCGGGGCCGCCTGCGGGAACGCGTAGAGCGCCGCGAGCTCTCGCGCGACGCCGGCATGTCCGAGCGCATCCGGGCGATTCGGCGTCACGTCGAGCTCGAAGATCCAGTCGACCGCGCTCGGCACCGCCTCTGCCAGCGACTGCCCCGGCTGGGCGCTGCCGGCGGGCAGGATCAAGATGCCTTCCGCCTGAGCGGCAAGCCCGAGCTCGGTCTCGCTGCACAGCATGCCTTCGCTCTTCACGCCGCCGATCTCGCGCGCCGCGAGCGGCTCGGGAAACACCGGCAGCTTTGCGCCGAGCGGCGCGAGCACGACCAGCCCGCCCGGTTCCGGCACGTTCGCCGCGCCGCACACCACCTCTTGCGTGCCATGTCCGTGATCCACCGTGACGAGCCGCAGGCCGGAACGCTTGGGGTGCGGAGCCAGGGCCGCCACGCGCGCGACCCGGACCTCACGCAGCGCCGTGCCGCGAGCCGACAGGCCGTCCACCGCGATGCCGGCCGCCGACAGCCGGTCGGCGACCTCCTGGGGAGAAGCAGTCAACGCCGGGAGCAGCTCGCGAAGCCAGTTGTACGAAACGCGCATGGAAAGGGTCCGAAAGGGGGCGCGGAGCCTAACATACGGAAGCCGGCCCGGCCGCCGCTCGCGGCACCCGCCCGGGAGGCTTCCGGGGCGTGGCGGGAGCTGCTACCGAGGTTTGTCGATGGCGTTCATCGACATGCCGCTCGCCGAGCTCGAGCGCTACACGGGTAGAAACCCGCGCCCCGAGGACTTCGACGCCTACTGGGCCCGAGCCCTCGCGGAGCTCGACCGCACGGACCTCCAGGTCGAGCTCGTCCCCGCGAAACTTCAGACCGCGTTCGCCGAGTGTTTTCACCTGTACTTTCGCGGCGTGCGCGGGGCACGCGTGCACGCGAAGTACTTGCGCCCGCGCGGGCGCAGCGGCCGAGGTCCGGCGCTGCTCGAATTCCACGGCTATTCGAGTCACAGCGGCGACTTCGCGAACAAGCTCGCGTGGGTGGCGGCCGGCTTTTCCGTCGTCGCGCTGGACTGCCGGGGCCAGGGCGGCTTGAGCGAGGACCTGGGCGGCACGCGCGGCACCACGCATGCCGGCCACATCGTGCGCGGCCTGCAGGACGACGCAGACGCGCTGCTCTTTCGTCAGATTTTCCTGGATACGGCGGCGCTCGCTCGCATCGTCGCGAGCTTTCCGGATGTCGATCCGGAGCGCCTCGGCGCGCGCGGGGCTTCCCAAGGCGGCGCGCTCACGCTCGTCTGCGCCGCGCTCGAGCCGCGCATCAAGAAAGCGGCGCCCGTCTATCCGTTCCTCGCCGACTACCAGCGCGTCTGGGAGATGGACCTCGCGAAGGACGCCTACGCGGAGCTCCGCACCTTCTTCCGCCACCACGATCCGACGCACGAGCGCATCGACCACTGGTTCCAGCGACTCGGCTACATCGACGTGCAACACCTGGCCTCCCGCGTTCGGGCCGACGTCATGATGGCGATCGGCCTCGTCGATCCGATCTGTCCGCCGTCCTCGCAGTTCGCGATCTTCAACAAGCTGCAGTCGAAGAAGACGCGCGTGCTCTATCCCGATTTCGAGCACGAGCATTTGCCCGGTTGGCTCGACCGGGAGTGGGGTTTCTTCTCCGAGCTCCTGTGAGCCTCCGCTCGCAGCCGCGCTCTTAGACGCGCCTCAGCTCGAGCGGTGTCTTCCCGAACCACCGCAGGCACGCGCGGTGGAATGACGAGCGCTCGGTGTAGCCGAGCAGGAGCGCCACTTCTTCGATCCCGCGGGTGTCCTTGAGTAGGCGGAGCGCGAGCTCGCGACGGACCGCTTCGACGAGCTCCTGGTACGACGTGCCGTGTTCGGCGAGACGGCGCTCGAGGGTTCGCGTGCTGGTGCCGAGGGCTTCGGCGCAGTCGGCGAGCGCGAAGCGTCCGCGGGCGAGGCCGCGTACGATTTCGCCGCGCACGTTCGCCGCCATGTCGGCCTCGGGCGGCATTTGAGACAGCTCGTCGCGTGCCTGGCGCTCGAAGACAGACAAGAAAAGGGCGTTCGCGTGGACCAGACGAGCGTCGACCATTTCGTTGGAGAGAACGACGAAGGCGACGTCCGGGCCGAGCTCGGGGGCTACCCCGAAAAAGTTCGTCAGTTCCGAGACGGAGTCGGTCGTGGAAGGAAACCCTACCGAGAGGGCGGCATCTTGCGGGCGCCCGGTGAGCGCGCGTGCGGCCGTCAACGTCTCGGCGATCGCGCACACTTCCAGAATGCCGTGGCCCTCGCGCCGCGGGCTCGGGATCCGGAAGGTGACGGCGAGGCCCGCCTCGGACCTGCCCAGGGCGGGAGGTTCGTGGACGGCAAAGCGTTGGCCGTCGCCCCAGAGCCTCTGAAACTCGAACGCACGCGCGAAGCCTTCTCGGAGGGTGTTGCTCGCGAGGAGTACGAGCGCCGGGGTGTGATACGTGCCGGGCTCCGCGTGGCGCGAGAGCTCGAGGCCGAGACTCGAGTGCTGGGTGACGTGCAGCAGGTCTTCGAAGCCCGAAAGTAGGTTCTGGAGCGGCAAGCGCGCCGCGGGGTCCTCGAGCAAACCGCGATCGAGCTGGTGGCGAGCGCACAGCTCGCTCGCGTCGACCCCGAGCTTCTCGGCCAGCGAGGGCAGCCGCCGGGCCATCCGGGCCGAGACACAGAGCGGAGCGCGACCCGGCGTCCTGGCTTTCATCCGTGCTCACCGCGCATCGTGGCGGACTTTGCTAGCGCAACTGGCGGAGCTTGTCATCGCGTGTCGAAGGCTCGGGCGCCAGGCTAGAGGGCATGGGTTGGTTCGTTCTGTACCTCTGGTTGAGCGTGGTCTCGGTTGCGTTGGCACGTGCGCGCCGCGGACCTCTGCGCCCGACCTGGACCTTCGGGTACGAGGTGGTGACGTGCGCACAGAAACGCTTTCACGAGCGAGTCGCGCGGCTCTCGCCCGCGGCCGAACGCCGAGCATGGGGCTCACTCCGAGCGAACGGCCCGGCGCTCCGGCGCGTCGCTCGCCAGGCAGAAAGGCTCGGCTCGGTCGAAGTCGTGAAGCTGACGCCACGCGAGGTGCCGGAGCCCGCGCGAGTGGTCCTCTACTTCCACGGCGGCAGTTTCATCTACGGGTCCGAGCGTTCGCACGGCGAGCTCTGCGCCCGACTAGCCCTCGCCAGCCAGGCCAAGGTCGTGCTTCCACTCTATCGGCTCGCCCCCGAGCACCCCTTTCCGGCCGCGCTCGACGACGCGATGAGTGTGTACCGGGCCTTGCTCGACAGCGCCATCAGCCCTCGCCAATTGGTGCTCGCGGGCGACTCGGCGGGGGGCAACCTCGTCCTCGCCCTCTTGGTTCGGCTTCGTGATGAGGGCGTGGAGCTGCCTCAGGGCGGCGTTTTGATCTCGCCCTGGGTGGATCTGGGGGCCCGCGACGGGTCGATGCAGAAGAACGAACCCTACGATTGGGCCTCACCCTGGATGTTCGATCGCTGGGTCCGCGAGTACGCGGCTCGAACGAGCGTGAAGGACCCGCGGGTGTCGCCAGCCTTGGCCGATCTGCGCGGCCTGCCTCCGCTCCTGATCCAGGTGGGAACGGCGGAGCTCCTCCATGACCAGGTGACGGCGCTCGCACGGCAAGCGAGGAGCGCCGGTGTCGACGTCACGCTGGAGGAGTTCCCCGATCTCACGCACCTCTGGCACTCGCTGACGCCGATGTTTCCGAAGTTCCAAGCCGGGATGGACCGAATCGGTGCGTTCGTGATCGATCGCAGCTGAAAGACCGTGCAGCTGGCGCGAGAGACGGGAGGTTTCAGTTTCACGCACCTGCGCGCCGCTGCAAGCTGTTCCCTCTACGTAAGGGTGGACGTTTCACCAAAGCCGACTTTCGCGCTCGACCTCAAAGCCGGGACGATTCGTAGTCCCGAGGCGTGACCGTCCAGGCTTCCCCGGGTGCCGTCTCTCACTTCCCCGCGCACAGGCGTATGAAATGCAAACCTGTGCATCATGCACTTTTGCTGCATCGAACCGCGGTTGCAGCATCAACCCCTACCGACAGGAGCCGTTTCTGATCGAGCTTCGACAGCGTGCCCGACCCCAGGTAAGCGGCCCGTGCTCGAAAAAGCTCGTGTCGATGGGCCGGCGCTACCCTGGCGAACGTGCTAAGATGGCTTTCCGCCGCGCAGGCGCCGCAGAGGTACGCTGCGCGCGGGTATGAAAAAAAGGACGCACCCGCGTCGAGGGCGATGCCTTGCGCCCCGAAAAGGATGACCATGACGCTCGCTGCCGACGACTTGACCTTCCCGACACTTTTCTTGCACTCCCTGCGAAAGGACTGGGGTGTCGGTGTGCTCGCCGGCGAAAAGGACGGCAAGCGCCGCTACCTGTTCGAAAACGGCCAGGAGCGCGCGTTCGTCAGCAGTTTCGCCCAGCTGATGGAACGAGTGGAACGGCCGACGCCGGAACAGCAGCTCACCTTCGCACGACTGCAGGGGCTGCTGGCCGGCCGAGCGAAGAACGGCGACGATGGGGGCAGGCCGGCGGGCTTCACGCTCTCGAAGCAGCTCGCGAAGTTTCGCGAGACGTACCCGGCGGGGTTTTCGGATCCAAGCTGGCTGCAGGATGTTCGTGGCGGTCCGAACGGGCGTATCCACACCGCGCTCGCGGCAGCCCAGGAGCGGCTGTCGGCGAAGGCGCTCGATTCGCTCGCGAGCAATCGTAGTCCTGCTGACGCATGGCAAGTGGTACGCGACGTCCTCACGGCGAGCGGCCTCGTCCCGGCGGCGCAGCTCGTGCCTACACACTCGAGTGGCGAGCGGGGGCTGGCTGCTGCGATTCGCGAGCTTCTTCACGGCACCGCCGCCTATGACAAACGCTTCGACCGGTTCGTTTCGACGTTCACGGCGGCCCTCGGAGCGCAACCTGGCTGGGAGCTTGCGACCGCTCTCAGCGCGGTCGTGCACCCTCTCGACCACGTCTGCGTCGAGGCGGCGATGTTCAAGAAGCAGCTGAAGTTGGTTTCGGCGCAGCGCTCCGTTTCGGCGCGACCGAGCGGAAGTGGGTACGCGACCTTCCTCAGCGTCGCGCGCCTGATTGCGAACAAGCTGACCGAGCAGGGAGAGATGCCCCGCGATCTCATGGACGTGCGCGGCTTCATCGTGTTCACGAGGAAGCCGGCGCCGGAGGCGCGGCCGAAGCCGAAAGCCGCCCGTGAACGGCTCGAACCACCCGAGCCCGCAGACGACGCCTGAGTCTACGCTGCTCGCCTGAGCCACGAGCCCGAAAATCGGCCCGATGCCCCTCGCCTGCGTCGGGTCCTCGCCGCTGGTATAGTCCCGCCGCCAATGGCACGGGCCCGGAACGGGAGTGGGATTCGAGCGCAACGCACGCGGCGGCGCGTTTCTCCGCTGCTCTTTCTTTCGTTCGCGGCGTGCGCGAAGATCCTCGACATCCCGGACGTGCCCTCGGGCGACTCCGAGCTCGGCCGCGCCGCCAAATCCGGTGAGCAGGCGGCGGGTAGCGCGGGGCTCGCTCCAGTCGGGGGCAGTCCAGGCGGTGGCGAAGCCGGGGACGCGGCGGGCGGCGGCGGCCGCAGCGCAGGGAAGGGCGGCGGCGGCCGCAGCGCGGGGAAGGGCGGCGGCTCGAGCGGAAACGCGGGCACCAACTCGGCCGGCAGGGGTGAGGCGGGCGCTGGAGAAGGCGGGGCGGGGGACGGAGGCGCCGGCGCCGCTGGTGCCGGTGAAGGCGGCGCGGCGAGCAGCGGCGGGGGGGCTGGTCAGGGCGGCACGACGAGCGGCGGTGGAGGTGCAACCGGCGGAACGTCTGGCGGCGCGTGCGTCATCCATGCGTTGGAGGAAGGCCTGTCCGAAGGCACGGAGCGACTCGGCGCGGAGTGCGACGACGAGAACCGCATGGCCTGCAGCGATGTAAGCGCGAGCCTGATCCTGCAATGCCTGAACGGAGTTTGGGCGGAAGCCGTCACGTGCGACAGCAGCCAGCGCTGCAACCGCAAGTGGGCGGAATGCTTGTCTGTCGACGAAGCCTGTCTGACGCACATCGCCGACGCACCTTTCTGCGACGGATCCGACGCGATCGATTGTGAGTATCAGCTCTATCGTCCCAGCCGCCGCCACTGCCCCTACGGCTGTCGAGCCGGCGCGTGCCTGCCGGGAGGCCCCGGCGATCTCACGCTGCACACGGGAGAAGGTTTGGTCTACGACGGAGTCTGGCAGGAGCCGATCCCGGTGTGCGTGCGGGGTAGCGGAGACGAAGACCTCGTCGCGATCGTGAAAGACGAGGTCGAGAGAACGTGGAGCCGCTTCCTGTCGGTTTCCTTCGCGGGCTTCGGGCCCTGCGCGGACGACGGTGTCGTCGACGGAGGCGGGGGCAACGGCGGGAGCGACGCGCAAGACGAGGGCGGAGGCGTCGTCCTCTCGTTCGTCGACGGTTGTCACGGAGAGCTGGTCAACGACGTCAACATTGGAAAGCCCGACGACGGCCACGCGATTTCGCTCCAGATCTGCAAGAGCTACTGCGACGTCGAGGCCGGCCCTCCGAAGGTCGTAGGGCCCAACCTGCTGCGCCTGCTCGCTCGCCACCAGTTCGGTCATCTGATCGGCCGGTATCAGGACGGACACGATGCGCGCGAAACCATGATGGTGCGTGGCGTGAGGCTCGAGGACGTGGACGATCTGGTGGCGCGGTGGGGGGATTACACGCTGACGAGCTATGGCCCCAAGCATGCATCGGCGCTCGTGACGCCCCGGGGTGAGTGCATCGCAGCCAGCGGGTCGAACCTCGGCTCCGGGATTCGCACCGAGTTCTGCGGCCAGTACGGCGACGACCTGGATAGCTGGGTCCTGTTGGACGGCCAGCTCCAGGCGTACGGGCTCGACGACGGCTGCATCGCGCCCTCGCCCGACGCGGGCGACGAACTCGAGCTGTCGAGCTGTTCGCTCGGCGCGGTCGAAGACGGCTTTCACATGTCGCGGGTCCAGTGGAGGACGCCGCTCGACTGCGTGGGGGTGGACAGCGTCGAATCCGGAGCCGTGCTGCGCACGGAACCGTGTGAGCCCCTCGGTGCTGCGTCGCAGGCCTGGAAGTTCGAGGTGGTCGGGGTGGGCGGCAACTATTTGATCGCGCAGATCCGGCTCGCAGACTCGGGGTACTGTGTCGAGGTGCCGCGGCCGGAGCGCCTGGACTCCGATGTGCTCGCGCTAAAACCCTGCGCAGAACGCGTCGAGAGCTGGGACGACTTGCAGGCTTTCCTGATGGTGATGGGGGGGTCGATCCGGACCGTAGCCAGATACAGCAACGGCACTCCCTATTTCCCTTCCATCCAGTGGCAACGACCGAGCAGTGTCCTCCACCTGCTGACCAGGCAGTATGCCGACGGCTGGACGCTCTCGGGCGCGGTCGAATACGGCACGGATCGAGCTCTGACGGAAGAGCATGGAAAGCTCGCCCTCCGAGCGTTCGAGAACGTTCCTCTGCCCAATCAGGTGTTCGACCTTCACTTCTGAACAGGCATCATGTCGAGCGAGCATGACTCCAAGCAGAGAGCCCGACGCGTTCCTCGCAACGCCGGCCGAGTGCTTTCACTCGGTCTCGGACTCACGCTTTCGAGTTGCTCCGCCCTGTTCGGGATCGAGCTCTTACCCCTGCGACACGAGGAGGGCGACGCGACTGGCGGCGAAACGGACGGCGCCGGCGCCGCCGATAGCGCGGGGAAAGGTGCGAATACGAGCGGACGCACGGGAGATGGCGGAGCGAGCGGTAGGCAGTCGGGCGGGGACGGCGGCGCCGGAGAGGGTGGAAGCGACCATTTTGG
>DASXWF010001222.1:0-2425 GCA_036503835.1 Polyangiaceae bacterium
AGCCGCCCCTTCGCGGCTAGAGCGAGAGCCGCGTCACCGGGTTCGCGCGCTTCGGATCGATCGAAACGCGGTAGATGCCCGTCGAAGCGCAGGTCGGACCCTGGGCTCCGTAGGGAGCGGTCGCGGCGATGCCACCGACGATCCAGCCGAGCGGCATCGGCGCGGTAAGAGCGGCGAGGTCGACGACGTCCCCGTTCAGGGTCGCGACGCGCGGGTCGAGGATGAAGTCTGCCTCGGCGCCGAGGCTCATGGCCGGCGCTTGCGCGCCGCCCGTGCCGGCGCAGGTCGGCGCCGCGCCCGCGGGGGGAAAGGTTTGGTCGTCGTGGAGGTACTGCACGGTCTCGATGCCGCCGCCCGACTTCGGCGTGCGCACGAGCGTGCTCACGCTGTCGATGAACGGCAGGCCGTCGATGCCCTTGCTGAGATCCTGCGGGTCCCGGATGAGTTTGTGCGCGGTCTTGTCCCAGTGGTATTGGCTGATGCCGCCGAAGAGGAGCGTGTAGAGGGCTTTCTTCGGGCGATCGAAGAGCGCCACGTGCGCGCAGGCGTAATGGCTCAATAGCTGCTGGCCCTGCGAGTCTTCGGCCACTTCGAGCCCGACGGGAGCGCTCGCATTGGGCGTGACGGTGACGGGCGTGATGTAGCCTTCCATTTGGCCGCCCTTGAACACGCCGCCCAGCGCGAGGAGCGCGGGGTTGCCGTCGGGCGTCACGGACGACGCGACGACGAGGTCGCGGCGATGGAACGGATTGTCGGGCGGCGCGCCGTTGGTCCGGTCGGGGTTCTCGCCGAGGTACTTCACGTCGAGCTTCGGCTTCGGCCCGTCCGCGAGCGTGAAGCGAAAGGCGCGAACCGAGCTCGTATAGCTCTGATCCGCCTGGCCGCCGCCCGGCGTGTACTCGCCCTCATACCGGTGACCGAAGACGAGCGCGAAGGTGTCACCGAAGAGCCCGAGCTCCCCGCCCGTCACCGCGAGCGCGAGGTGCGTCGCGGTCGGCATGTTCGCGGCAGCAAAGGCCAAGTCGAGGCGCTTCGCCGGATCGAGCACGGTCGCGATGAGCGCGTCCAGGCGGACGGCGGTGACGCGGGGCAACGTCGTGAGCGTCTTCGCTTCCGGGCTCACCCCGTAACCGCCGACGAGGTAGAGGAAGCCTCCGCGCGTCGTGGCCTCGAGGTTGTTGGCCGCGAGCTGGCCGGCCAGCGCGGGCGGCAGAGTCTTCACGCTCTTTCGCCCGAGGAGCTTCTTCGCGGCGAGGTCCAGCACGAACACTTCGTCGTTGGCTTCGGTGCGCGGGAAGGACGGCGTCGTGACGAGGTCGCGGCCCGCCGGGAAACCGTGCAGCCCGTTGCGGCGCCCGCCGAGGAGGACCACCTTGCCGGCGTGCACCGCGCTCACCATGGAGTGGAGCCCTGGGAGCCCCGGGACGTCCCAGCGCTCGAGCGCGATCGCGTAAGGGACCGGCGGCGGCGCGGCGACGGCGAGCTCCACAGACGCCGCCGGCGCAGTGCTCTCTGCCACCGGAGCCGCGATCACTGGGGCCGGCGCGGGCGTGAGTGGCGGGGGCGAGCTCGCTTGGCAGGCCGCGGCCACGAAGAGCGAGAGAGAGACGAGCTGGCGCGCGGCCATCACGCGTTCCCCCCGCTCGCGGGAGCCTCTTGTGCGCGCAGCCAACTCAGGATCATGCGGATCTTCGCGTCGGAGAGCTCCCGTGTGACGGGCATGTAGGCGGGGTCGAGGCGATCCTGAGACAGGTGCCCGATCATCGCGTCGCGCGCCGACACGACGGTCTCTCGATTCGAGAGGTCGAGCTTGTCGCGCATGCCGGGATAGACGCGCGCGAAGTTGGCGAGCAGCGGGCCGACGTCGTTCTCCCATGTCGGATTCGCGGGAGCCACGTACTTGCGCCAGAGCAGCACGCTCACGAACTGCCCGCCGGCCGCGCCCCACTTCCCGTTGTCGGAGACGGTCCCCGGTGCCTTCGCTCCGATGTAGTAGACGACGCTGTCGAGGTCGACGCGCGGCCCGACCAGCCCGAGCGCGGTCTCGTTCGGCTGGATCCGCAGCTTGACGCTACCGCTGCCGTCGGTCTGCACGTCCCAGCTCAGCGAGAGGTCGTTCGACGGCTCAGGCTGCGAGTTCCAGGGTGGGTCTTGCGTGTCGTCGCGGTACCACACGACCTTCTGGACGTGGAATTCCGCGTTCAGGGGTTGCTCGGCGCGCGCGACGCCGAAGGCGTAACTACGCAGCGTGACGGCGCCGCTCTCGCCCTGTTCGAGGCGCAGCGAGGCCGTGTCCGTGTCGAGGTAGCGGCCGCTCGCGTCCTCCGCGAGCACGATCTCGCTCCCAACCAGCAATGCGAGCCCGGTGGTAGCCACCTGGCCGGCTTCCGCGTCCGTGAGCGGCACGTCGACCACGCCCGAGTCC
>DASXWF010001223.1:0-7899 GCA_036503835.1 Polyangiaceae bacterium
TGCGCGCATGCTGGCTGACTGCATCCTCTTTCGTCCCTTCACTACTTTTTCGCCTGGCCCCTGAGGCTCACGCCCGGACTCGGGATGACGTGGCCTTCGCGGTCATAGCATGTTGCGGAAGTCATCTCGACCGGGCATTCGCCGTTCGGCCCGCCGACTGCGGCGGCCGGACGCGGCAGCGCGGCGTCGCGGCGCGACGTGAACGCGAGAGCGAAGCGCTCGCCCTTCGCGAGAGCCGTGCCGCGAACCTCGCTCGCGAATTCGGTGCTGCCCGCCGGAGTGCCCGAGAGCACGATCTCGCAGGAGCGCGCCGACGGCGCTGAAACCTCGACGCAGCAGCTCGAGCAGCTGAGCAGCGATCCGCCCGGTTCCACGGGCGCCGCCGCTTTGTCCTCGGAGCAGGAGCACGCTGAGCTCGCGAGCGCCATCAGCAGCGAAAGCAGGCCACGCAGGCCGAATGCCTGCGCAGACGTCGGACGCGGTCGAACCGAGGATCCCACGGAGACTCGCAGAATGAGCAAGTGCTCCGCAAATTACAAGAGCATCCGCACCGGCAACAGCCGCAATTTTCGTCGGGCCAGCATGCGAGTGAATGCAAGCGACGCGACCCGGAGCTCATCTCCCATTCTCGGAAGTCATTCTCCGAAGTGCGAACTCGCTCTTCGGGATGTAGGGATGTGTGTGTCGCAGCCGTCCCCTGTTACCGAGAGTCGGAGATAGGACGTCTCGATTCTGGGACCACACCGGTCAACCGGTCGTGTGTGCTCTTCGCTTGCGCTCCCATTCCTTCATGGGGGCGAGCGACCCCGGAGTAACCTGGACAATCAGCCCTGTGCCGCCTCGAATCACCGCGAAAAACGGTGAACGGAGCGTCCGGCGTCAGGCGCTCGCGTTCGAGCTTTTCCGATAGCGCACCATCCACTGATTGCTGGTGCGCGGCCCGGCGACCGCACGCGCGAGCTCCTCGAAACCGTGCCGGCCCGCGAGCGCCCGCACCGCCTCGGCGCCGTCGTTCCGGTAGTGCTCGAAGCGGGAGCTCGAGCTTTCGGCCTTCGAGCTCTGCCGCGCCGTGCGCGCGAGGCCGAAGGCTTCGTTGTCGACGATGGTGAGGGCGGCTCCGGGCCGGAGCGCGCGCCAGAAGGAGCGCAGCGCGAGCTCCGGGTCGCGAAGATGATTCCAGCTCCGCAGCACGAGGATCTCGTCGAAGCGGCCCGCGTCGGTCAACGCCTCGGCGGCGCCCACCCTGAGCTCGCCCCACGGCCGGCGCGCGCGCAGGGTCTCGATTCGCTCGGCGTCGGGATCGAGGCCGACGTAGCGCACGCGGCCGCTCGTCGCGAGCTCCGCGAACAGGTCCTCGTGCACGCCCTCCCCGCAACCCACGTCGAGCACGTCGCCGTGAAGCCCGCCGATGAGCTCGCGCACTGCCGCTTCGTCGCGCGTGAACAGATCTTCGAAGACGGGCTCGAACATGCCGGTGCAGCGGGGTTCTTGCGAGCAGCCCGCGCAGAGCGTGCTCTTCTCGAGCTTGACGAGGTCCCTCGCGAAGTCGTCGGGCGCCGCCTTCTTCGAGACGTCCAGGTAGACCTGCCCCTGGGCGTGCTTGATCGCCTCGACCTCGACGTCGCTGAAGTCGCGAGTCTGCGTGCGGAAGCGCGCGATGCGCCGGCCGTTCTTCACGAACAGGTGACGGGCTCGATCCCACGGCGTCACCCCGTCCGAGAGCAGCGGGCACGGGCCCTCGTGGGCGTCCGTCACGAGCGCCTCGAACGTGTAGTTGAAGGAGTTGGAGCGCGGGCGATCGTGAACCGGGCGTAGCTCGGCGGCACCGAAGCTCGCGTGGTAGGAGCGGAACAAGCCCGGGCACGGTCCGCGCAGCGCACAGCCCCGGCAAGCCTCCGGCTGGACCTTGTCCTTGTCGTCGACCGGGTAAAAGTCGGATTCACCGATCTCGACCATGGTTGCGAAGCGGTGCGTCTTCAGGTCGTCGTAGTTCTGCTCGAGCCCGGGCAGAAGGCAGAGCGGGAGGCCGTCGTGGGCGAAGCGCGGGCCGTTCGCGCCCGCCCGCTCGAGGCCGTAGCGAACCGCGTCGAGCACGCGCGCCGCGACGTCGCTCACCCGGGGCATGAGCGCGTCGAACGCCCGCTCGCCCCCGCCCTTCGGCTGGAGCATCGAGAACTTCAAACACAGATCCGGGTACGGCAGGACGAGGTCGACCATGCCGCGCAGATGCTCGAGGTTCTGGCGTGCCACGACCGTATTCACGGTGAAGTCGAGCCCGCGACCGCTCAAGTTCTCGATGGCGCGCTTCGCGTGCTCGAACGCGTCGGTGCGCACCATGCGGTTGTGCACGGGCGCCGAACCTCCGTGGAGCGACATGTAGACGTAGCGCAGGCGCCGCTCGAGCAGCCGCCCGACGAGCTCGGGGTACGCCAGCATCAACCCATTCGTTACGAGCCCGAAATCCATGCCGAGCGCGACGACGTGGTCGGCCCATTCGATGAGCTCGGGGCGAATCGTCGGCTCCCCGCCCGAAAGCACGACCATGTCGTGACCGAGCGCCTTGGCCCGCTCGATTTTGGCGTGAACCTCCGCGGCCGAACCGTCGATGTGCCGCACGTGAAGCGTGTGGCAAAAGGTGCAGTTTTCGTTGCACCCGTAGCCGACCTTGATCAGAGCTTTCACGACCGGGTGCGTGTGAGTATCGCACGCTCCACGCCACCCCTGGTAAGCTCTTTGCGATGGATTCGCTCGTGCTGCCCGCGTCCGGCGCGTCGGTGCCCGACGGGGCGGTCGCGCGTTTGCGACGCGCTCGCGCGGCGCGCCTTTTCTCCGGGCTCAGGGCGGCGAGCCCCTCCTCGGACCCGCTGCTCGGAGCCCTCGCGCGCATCGGGCGAACGTCGCCGGAGGCGCTCGCCGAGCTTCTCGGCGACCCCGGCATCGGCGTCCTGTTCGACACGGGGCGCGCCGATCGGTCGCTCGCCGTCCTCGCGTTCGAGCTCGCCTGTCGCGGAACACTCGGCGCGCGGCGCGAGCTCCCGGTGCAGCGTTTGTGGTCCGCCCGGCTGGGCTTGCTGCTCGAGCCCGGCGCGGACGTGGCTCGCCTGCTCCTCGAGGACGGCAGCGCGCTCCTCGTTTCCCAATCCGGAACGACGGACCGGGTTCCGTTGTCGCGCGACGAGGCAGCCGAGCTGCCCCTCGGCCGGCTCTCGGCGCCTTTTCCCGAGATTCGCGAGCCCATCCGCTTCGCCCTGTTCGATCCGAACCCGCTGAGCTCCGTCGAAGCGCATCCCGACAAACAGGGCAACACCCTGTCGCTGGGCGAGCGATCGCAGGACGAGTGGCTCGGAGCGCTCCGGAGCGCGTTCGAGGTCGTCGAGCGCACCCTCCCGGAGCTGTGGGACGAGATGCGGCTCTTGCTGCGCTACGTGCTTCCGACCGGAGCCCACGAGGAGCGCCAGCAGTCCGCCTCGTACCGCGAGTACGTCGGCGCGCTCTACGTCACGCTCCACCCGCAGACGCTCTCCACCGCGGAGGCGCTGATCCACGAGTTTCAGCACAACAAACTCAACCTGTGCGCGCAGCACTACCCGCTCATCGAGAACGCCTACACGCCGCTCTACCCCTCGCCGATCCGTCCCGACCCGCGGCCGCTGATGGGCGTGCTGCTCGCCGTGCACGCCTTCGTTCCCGTCGCCGAGTTCTACGCGCGCCGGCTCGAAAGCGAGCCCGGCGACGCGAGGCTCGCCGGGCGTCTGGCCGAGGTGATCGCCGCCAACGACGAGGGCCTACGAACGCTCGCCGAGCACGCGCGTTTCGAACCCGCCGGCGCGGCGATTCGAACCGACCTCGAGCGTTTGCACGCCCGCCACCTCGCGCTCGGCCTGGCGCTCCCCGAGCGCGTCGCTCACGTCGCCTGAAGCCCGGACGGATCGGCAGCCTTCGCGATCGGCACGAGCCCCGCGTAGCCGTGCGCCCTCACGTAGTTCACGTGCACGCCGCGACAGCTGCGCTCCTCCGCGCAGCCTTTGCAGCGGAGCGACTTGGTCATGTAGTGCTCGAGGATGTAGCGCTTGGTGTACCGGAAAATCTCGAAGCGCCCGTCCGCGCCGAGCATCGAGGTGTCGAGCACCGCCCGGGCCGGACGCGGCGTCCGGCCGAGTAGGCACGCCGGCACGCCTTCGACCGGCGGCGTGTGCGGGAAGCGAGCGAAGAACTCGCGCAGGTCCACGTCCTGGCTGCCGCTGTCGCTCAGACGCTCCCAGGTGGGCATGCGCAAAGCAAGCCGCGGCGGGCAGGCGTCGAGGCCGAGCAGCCACGCTTCGGTGCGGCGGCTGAGCGTGACGACCACCTCGAACGCTTCCGCCACGCCGAGGAGCTCGAGGGCTTGCTCCGGGGTATCGGCGACCGCTCGCACGAGCTTCCTTTCGCCGAGCGCCCCCGCGGGGGCGAGCGCCGCGCCCAGCCCTGCGTAGCTTTCGAGCTCGAGCTCGACTTCGCGGATGTCGGGGTGGCGCGCGATTTCGGCCAGCGCCCGTTCCAGGGTCGGCGCGACGACCCACAGCGCGGACGGTCGCGCCTCGGCGATCGCGGCGGCGAGCGTCGGCACCTCGGGCCGGGTGGCGCCGCCTGCGAGCGGCAGGCGCCGCCGCTCCTGGCTCTGCGCGCGGCGCGCGCTCGCCGGATCGCCGCCGTACACCGGCGCCTGCACGAGCTCCCACTCGGTATCGACGCGCACCACCTCGAAGCGCCGCTCGGCGTACTCGGTTCGTACCTGCTCGAGCGTGTCGCACAGCCGCTCGAGGTAGCAGTAGCGGCAGCGGCCCGGCTCGCGGCAGTCGAGCGGAGTGCCCCAGTCGAGGAGCAACGCAAACTCTTCCTTCCGGCCGCGCACCTCGTCGTTCAGCTTGTACGGGTCCTGAATCAGGTGCTCGAAGCCCTCGAGGTGCTGGGGCGGAAAGCGGTTCATCCACAGGTGGATGTCGGGGCGGCGCGAATACTCGAGCGCTTCGAGCAGGTACGGACGCATCTCTTCGAGGTCGTAAAAGAGCGTGTCCTTGCCCTCCGTGTAGGCGCGGCCGAACGGCACGACTTGCAGGAGGTCGAACTCCTTCACGCCCATCTCGGTGTACATGCGCAGCATCTCCGGCAGATGCTTCACGTTCGCGCGGTTGATCACGATGTCGATGTTCACGACGACGCGGCCGTCGCCGAGCGCGTTCGCCAGCCCCTGCATTTCCTGCGCGTACGCGCCCTTGGTACCGACCAGGGCGTCGTGGATCTTCGCGTTCGGACCGTGGATCGAAAAGGTGATCTCGCGCAGGCCCTGATCGATGCAGCGCGTGATGAACGCCGGATACGAGAACATGCGACCGTTGGTGACGGTCTGAATCCACTCGTACCCGGCCATCGCGCCGAGACGGATGAAGTCCACGTAGTTCGGATGTATGGTGGGCTCGCCGCCCGAAAGGATCAGCCGCTCCGCGCCCTTCTTACGGCCGTCGAGAATCTGAGCCCGGACCTCCTCGACCGCGCGCATCTCGCCCGTGTGCGTGTGCGCGTCGAGGCAAAAGACGCAGCGGTCGTTGCAGTCGAAGGTGAGGCGCACCCAGTTGCGCTTCTCGTGCGCCGCGTCCTCGTGGTCGAGCACCTTGTCGACGTGGACCGGCTCCAGGCTGGTGTTTTCGGCCCGCATGCGTGAAGAGCGTGCATGATACACTGGTTTTCGATGCCGCCCAGCGTCTTGGTCGTGCACCCGCCCGTCTCGATCGCGCGGGATTTCATCGACTACCCCTACTTCTCGGGGCTCGGGGCGCTCCAGCTCGCGAGCGTGCTCGCGGAGGCGGGGCTCGCTCCCGAGCTCGTCGATGCCCACGCGCTCGCGGGGTCCACGCTCGAGTTTCGCCCGGACGGTCGCGCGCACCTCGGCGCGCCGGTGGAAGAAGTGCTCGCCGCCGCGCGGGCGATCGAGTTCGATCTCGCGGTCGTCGCGTACTCGCCGTTTCATCGGCCGCCTTCGCGCTGTGACGTGCTCGGCGCGGTGCTGGCGGGCCTGCGCGAGCTCGCCCCGCGCGCGCCGATCGTGCTCGCCGACTGTCACCAATCCGGCCAGCACTACGTGGAGGCGCCCGGTGAAGCGGTGTTCGCCGCGTATCCCGAGGTGTCCGCGTGGGTGAAGTACGAGGCGGAGCTCAGCGTGCCGGAGCTCGTGCTTCGCTACCGCCGCGAAGGCGTCGCGCCGAGCGGGGTAGTGCACGGCAGACCCCCCCCCGAGCTCGACGCGCTGCCCTTCCCCGACTGGAGCCGCCTCGACCTCGCTCATTACGATCGCTTCCATCGGCGCGTGATGGAGCGCCTCGGCCGCGGCGCCTGGGCCTTCCCCATCGACGGCCGTACGCTGCCGCTCGTCACCTCGCGCGGCTGCCCGTTTCGCTGCTCCCACTGCAGCTCGAACCCCGGCCGGCACGAGCACGAACCCAAAACGCAGCGACGGTACTCGCCCGAGCGGCTCCGGAAATACCTCGAAACGCTGGTCGAACGCCGCGGCGCCACGCGGCTCGAGGTGCTCGACGAGCTCGTGAACGTCAACGAG
The DNA here is from genome assembly GCA_036503835.1 of Polyangiaceae bacterium. GTDB lineage: Bacteria > Myxococcota_A > Polyangia > Polyangiales > Polyangiaceae > PMG-095. The sequence goes on from DASXWF010001223.1 coordinate 6,590, forward strand.
CGCCACTTCGACACCTTCCTCGACGAAGTCACGCGGCTCGACGTGCGCTTCGACGTGCCGAACGGCATGCGCGCCGACTACCTCCTGCCGCGTCACCTCGAGCAGATGAAGGGCCGAGTCACGACGCTCAGCGTCAGCGCCGAGAGCGGCTCGAAGCGCGTCCTCGACGAGATCGTGAAGAAGGATCTCGACCTCGATACGATCGTGAGCGCGGCCGAGAACGCGCACGCGGCCGGCGTCCCGCTGATGATTCACTACATCATCGGCCTCCCGGGCGAGACCGCGGAGGAAGTCAACGAAACCCTCGCCTTCGCCATGGACCTCTGGGATCGCTTTCGCGCGCGCCCCGCCGTGCAGTTCGCGACGCCACTCCCGGGCACCGCGCTCGCCAAAAATCGCACGCTCCCGCTGGTCTCCGACTGGGGACCGCTCTTCCAGACCGAGCCGAGCCAGCCCGGCGCGCTCGTCCCGGCGGCGGAGCTCCGGCGCTTTCAGAGGACCTTCGAGCAGCGGCTGGCCGCCTCGGACGGCCCCCAGAAGCTCATCGTCAACGTCACGTACGTCTGCAACAACCACTGCACCTTCTGCGCGGTCGGCACGCGCACGCAGCTCCACGGCCACCCGACCCGCCAGCGCGAGCACCTCCTGAAGTACCGCCGGGCGGGGGTGACCCAGGTCGACTTCGACGGCGGCGAGCCGACGCTCAACCCCGAGCTCTTGGCGCTGGTTCGCTACGCACGCGCGATCGGCTACCAGCGCGTGAACGTCACGACCAACGGGCGGCTCTGCGCCTACCCGGAGTTCGCAACGAAGCTCGTGCGTTCCGGCCTCACGACGCTGCTGTTCTCGGTCCACGGCCCCGACGCGCAAACGCACGCCCAGCAGGTCGGGGTCGCGGAGGCGTTCGAGCAGACCTGCGCGGGCATCAAGAACTCCCTCGCCGCAGCGCCGCACGGCGTCGAGCTCGGCATGAACGTCACCGTGACCAAGGGCAACGCGGCGAAGCTCGAAGCCATCGCGGAGCTCTGCGACGAGCTCGGCCTGCGCTGGCTCAACATCCAGTTCTTGACGCCGTTCGGCCGCGCCACGCGCTACGTCGCACCCGACACGCAAGCCGCGGCCGATCGCGCGATGGCCGTGATCGATCGCTACCGCGATCGCATGAAGATCCAGATCATCAACCTGCCCTTCTGCTTCATGCCCGGCTACGAAGAGAACCTCGTCGGCGATCTCCTGAAGCTCGAGCGGCACATGATCTTCGTCAACAACGACGAGGTGAACCTCTTTTCGTACCTGCGCGAGCGCCGCAA
>DASXWF010001224.1:0-7020 GCA_036503835.1 Polyangiaceae bacterium
GCTGATACGCGCGCCATGCATCGGTTCGTCACGCTCGTCCTCTTTCTCGTCGCCGCGCTCGGCGTCGACGGACGCGCCCTGGCCGACACGGCCGCGGCGAAGGTCGAACCGGACCGAGAAGACCCGACTGCCGAGTTCCGCCACGCCCTGCGCGCCCTCGACGAGGGTGCGTACAGCGACGCGATCGATCGCCTGGAGCTGCTCGCCGATCACGGCTTCACTCACCCGGACGCGAGCTTCAACCGAGCCGTCGCTTACCTCGGCCGCGCGCGCTCGACGCAACGCCAGGCCGGCGATCTGGGGCGCGCAGCGGCGGCCTTCGCGGAAACGATCGCGCTGCGCCCGGACGACCTCGAGGCCGAGCGCGCGCTCGACGCGGTGCGCTCGGAGATCGCCCGAGCTCGGGCGCGCAGCGGCGCCGCGCCGCTCGTCGCCCGCCCGCGCCTGGTCCGCGCCATCGTCGATCTCGCGCCCGAGCCGGTCTGGGGCATGCTCGCCGTGCTCGGGTCGTTCGCGCTCTCGTGGGGGCTCTTCTTGCGCTTCATCGTGAAGAAGCCCGCAGCGAGCGTGCCCGCCGCGCTGTCGATGGGCATCGGCCTGCTCGTGTTTTGCGTGGCGGGCGCCCTCGCCGCGGGGGCGCGGCACTTTCGCCGCACGTCGTCGCTCGCGGTCGTGGTCGTCGCGGAGGCGCGGCTCCTCGACGAGAGCGGCCGTCCGCTGGCCCAGAGTACCGAAAGCAGTGTCGCCCCCGAAGGCGCCGAGGTCTACGTGCTCGAGCGCCGAGGCGGCCTCACGCGCGTCGAGTGGGGGAACACGGAAGCCTGGGTCGTCGCCGGCCAGGTGCGGGAGCTCGCGAAGCCATGAGCCAGGCCGCCGCGAGCCGCACGCTCCGCGCGGAGGCTGCGCTCGCGGCGTTCCATCACACGCCGCTCGACCAGGCCCTCGGCCGATCGCACGGCCCCGAGCTCGCCGCGCACGTGCTCGAGTTCTTTCGCGGCGTCGCTCGCGAGGTCCCGGCCTACGCGCGCTTTCTCGAGACGCACGGCACGGACCCGCGCGAGGTCACGAGCCTCGAGTCGTTCGCGCGCCTGCCCGCGACGACGAAGGCCGACTATCAGCGCGCCTTCCCGCTCTCCGAGCTCTGCCGCGGCGGAACCCTCGATGGTGCGGATTTTTTCGCGCTCTCCTCCGGCTCGACCGGCGAGCCCACGCCCTGGCCGCGCTTCGTGAGCGACGAAGTCGGCACGGCGTTTCGCTTCGAACAAGTGCTGCGCGACGCCTTCCGGGCGCACGAAATTCCGACGCTCGGCGTCGTGTGCTTCGCGCTCGGCAGCTGGGTCGGCGGGCTCTACACCACGTTCGCGTGCCGCCACGTCGCGGCGAAGGGCTATCCGCTCACGCTGGTCACCCCGGGCAGCAACAAGGCCGAGATCCTGCGCGCCGTTCGCGCGCTCGCGCCGCACTTTCGCCAGACCGTGCTCTTCGGCTATCCGCCATTTCTGAAAGACGTGATCGACGCGGGCGTCGCCGAGGGCCTCGATTGGGGCAGCTACTCACCGCGTCTGGTCACCGCGGGCGAAGTCTTCAGCGAGGAATGGCGCAGCCTGATCTGCGATCGCCTCGGCGGACAGGACCCGTGCCGGCATACGGCTTCGCTCTACGGCACCGCCGACGGCGGCGTGCTCGCCAACGAAACCCCGCTCTCCATCCGCATCCGCCGCCTGCTGGCGCAGCACCCGGGAGCCGCGCGCGAGCTCTTCGGCGAGGCGCGGCTCCCGACGCTCTGCCAGTACGACCCGTACCATCGCTACTTCGAGTGCGAAGGGGCGGCCGCGACCGGCACGACGGCGACGGGCGACCTCCTCTTCAGCGGGGACGGCGGGGTGCCGTTGGTTCGCTACAAGATCCTCGATCGCGGCGGGGTCGTGCCCTACCGGGAAATGATGGATTTTCTGGCGAGCACCGGGAATGTCCTCACCGGCACGGCCGACGCGGGACGCCCCGAGCGCGCGCTGCCGTTCGTGTACGTCTTCGGCCGCTCGAACTTCGCGCTCTCGTTCTACGGAGCGAACCTCTATCCCGAAAATGTTTCGATCGGCCTCGAGAGGCCGGCGCTCGCCCCGCACGTCAGCGGAAAGTTCGTGATGCAGATCGTCGAGACCGCCGCTCGCGATCCCGAGCTCCGGATCTTCGTGGAGCTCGCGCCGAACGCGACCGCGAACTCCGCCCTCGAACGCGACCTCGCCCTATCCATCCGGACCGAGCTCGAACGCGTCAACAGCGAGTTTCTCGCCTACGCTCCCGACGCTCGCCGCACCCCGCGCGTGACGCTCCTGCCGCTCGGGCATCCGGAGTATTTCCCGCCGGGCACCAAGCATCGGTACACCCGCAGCTGAAGCCGTTCAGGGCAGCGGGAGCTTGAAGCCGGACCACTTGAACCCGCCGTTGCCGACCTGAACGCAATAGCCACCCGCCCGTGGCTCCGGAAGGACGGCGGTCTCGTCGACCCCGGTGCATTGCAGCGTCGTTCCGTTCACGGCGAGCGTCCGGCCCGCCTCGAACTCCCAGCAAATGATGCTCGGAATCTTCGTGGGTCGCGTGTAGCTCGAAACCTCGAAACACTTCGCCAAAGTGCCGATGTTGTCCGCCCGCCAGCCGTCGGCCTTCATCGGGACGAGCTCGCGCGTCAGACAGAGCCCCGCGCAGGGCGAGGTCACGCACTCGCCCGCGGCGCAGATCTCGGTGTCGTCGCACCGCGTTTCGCAATCGCCGCAGTGCTCCCGGTCGACGCTCAGGTTCGCGCCGGCACAACCGCCGTTGCCGCCGCCGCTCGTCCCACCACCGCTCGACCCGGCGCCGCCCGTACCGCCCGCGGCCCCGGAGTTGCTCGTTCCTGCTCCGCCGGTACCCCCCGCACCACCCGCGCCCGCACCTCCGGCTGGCTCGCCTCCGTCGTCCGTCCCTGCCTCACCCCCCACTTCGGGCGCCTCCCCGCCGGCCAAGCCACCTTCTCCGGAGAGCCCTCCGATGTCCCCTCCGCCCCCTTGCCCCGTCACGGCGCCCCCGTCACTCTCTATCGTTCCCGCGGCGGACAACCCGGCCGTACCGGCCGAGCGCCCGCCCGCGCCACCTTCGGCCACCGAACCGGCTGCGGAGGCCAGGCTGCCGCCGGGCGCCACGGTCTCCCCAGAAAACCCAGCGCTTTCATGGCTTGGGTGGGGTTCGCCCACGTAGTCCAGGGGGGTAACCAGCGAGCAGCCGATCCCGGCCATCAGGAGCCCCGTGGCGCCTGACAGCCGGGCCGCCCCCCGGGGCGAGCGGCGTTTCATCCAGCACATTTTAGACGACGACCCGGGTGGGAGGCTCCCACACACGGGTTTGGCCCGCGGGTTTGCACCGCTTCGGCCTCGAGATTACGTAACATGCGCCACGTGTCAGCCAGCGCGGCCCAGGGTCCCAGGGTCGTCGGGCGTTACGCCCTCTTCGACGAAATCGCTTCAGGCGGCATGGCGTCCGTTCACGTGGGCCGTCTCGTCGGCCCCGTCGGCTTCTCGCGCACGGTGGCGATCAAGCGACTGCACCCGCAGTTCGCGAAGGACCCCGAGTTCGTCACGATGTTCCTGGACGAGGCGCGCCTCGCCGCGCGCATTCGCCATCCGAACGTCGTTCCGACGCTCGACGTCGTCGCGTCTCAGGGCGAGCTCTTCCTGGTGATGGAGTTCGTGCTCGGCGCGTCGTTCGCGCGCTTGCTCCAGGTGGCACGGGGCATGGATCAGCGCGCGCCGCCGGAGATCGTCGGCTCCGTCATGTCGTCCGTCTTGCACGGACTCCATGCCGCTCACGAGGCGAAGAGCGAGCGCGGCGAACCGCTCGGCATCGTCCACCGCGATGTCTCACCCCAGAACATTCTGGTCGGGACCGACGGCATCGCGCGCGTGCTCGATTTCGGAATCGCGAAAGCCGCGGGCCGCGCGCAGGTGACACGCGAAGGGCACGTGCGCGGAAAGATGGCCTACATCTCGCCGGAACAGTTTCAGCACGGGGTGGCGGATCGCAAGGCGGACATCTACGCGACCGGCGTCGTGATGTGGGAAGCGCTCACCGGGCAACGCCTGTTCCTCGGAGAAAACGAGGCGGCCACGATCGCGAAGGTGTTGACGGGCGAAGTGCCGGCACCGAGCACGCTCGTACCGGGGGTCCCGCCCGCCTTCGACGAGGTGGTGCTGCGCGGACTCAAGCGTGAACCCGGCGAGCGCTTCGCCACGGCGCGGGAAATGGCGGTGGCGATCGAAGCGACCGGCATTCTGGCGGCAACGTCGCGCGTCGGCGGCTGGGTCGAGAGCGTGGCGGGGGCGGAGCTCGCGTCGCGCGTGCGAGCGATCACCGAGATCGAACAGATCGAAGATCTGCCGGTCGCCGAGCACTCGTCGCGGCCACCCCGCATCCTCGTGGCCTCGGACGAGCCGACGACGGTCGAGCTCAGCATGGCGACGCCGCCCGTCGGAACGAGCACCGCGAGCTCGGGGCCGCCCGAGGAGCTGACCGCGCCCGACCTCCGTCCTCGACAAAGGCGGCGCTTGCTCGCTGGAGCAGCGGCCCTCCTGCTGCTGTTCTTCGCCGGCATCCTCTGGTCCCTGGGCAAGCCGCCGAGCCCGGAGGAGCGCGAGAGGGCGGCCGCCAGCCCCCCGCAATCCGCCGGTAACCCGGCACCCACCGGCACGGATGCTGCGCAGGCGGCGCCCGAGCTCGGGCCCCCCGCCCTCGTCGTGCCGGCCGAACCGCACCCGGGAGAGGCCCCCGCGCCGAGCGCCGTCGCCGCGCCCAGTGCGGATGCCTCGGCTCGCGCCAAGGCCGCTCCCTCCGGACGCGTCCGGCCCGGGACGACCGGCCGGCTCCGGAACCCGCAGAACTGCAATCCCCCGTACACCATCGACCAGGAAGGTCACCGTCGCTACAAGATGGAATGCCTGTGATACGTACGGGGGGTGGCGCTCCGGGCTTCCGTCGCAACCAGTCTGGTGCTGATGGGAACCCTCGGGAGTCCGGCGGCTTCTGCGCAAACCGAAGCCGCCCCCCCAGAGACGGCGACTGACGCCACGAGCGAGGTCACGGTCTGCGTCCAGGCCGCGGAAGAAGCGCAGAGTTTGCGTTCGGCGCACAAGCTGCTCGCGGCGCGCGCGCGCTTCCTGGCCTGCGCGCAGGCGGCCTGTCCCTCGGTGGTCAGAAGCGACTGCTCCGTCTGGCTCACGGACGTCGAGCGCCTCTTACCGTCCGTGGTGGTGAGCGCCAAGGACTCGCACGGGGCCGAGCTCATCGACGTGCGCGTGCTCGTGGACGGCGAGCTGCTCACCGATCGCCTGGACGGTCTGGCCCAACCGGTCGATCCCGGGATTCGTCTGTTTCGCTTCGAACGCCTGGGGATAGCGCCGATCGAGCAGCAGGTCGTCATTCGCGAGGGCGAGCGCGGCCGCCGAATTTCGGTGACGCTCGCGGCTCCGGAGCAGAAGCCGCTGCCCCCTCCCCTGCCGCCGCCGAGCTCGGGCGAAGCCTACCCGCCGCTCCCGACCTACGTCTTCGGCGGCATCGGGGTCGCCGCGCTCGGAAGTTTTGCGTACTTCGGTCTGAAGGGCCGCGGAAACGCGAACGAGCTCGCCAACACTTGCGGCAAGGACAAGACCTGTACCGAGGAACAGGTCTCGCCCGTGCGTACGCAGCTCCTGGTCGCGGACGTCTCGCTCGGGATCGGGCTCGTCGCGGTCGGAACCGCCATCTATTTCCTGATCGCGAAGGCGCCGCCCAAGAAGGCACCGGCAGTCCAGACGGAACTTCTGCTCGCGCCCGGTGTCGGCAAGATTTCGGTCGCGGCGCCGTTCTGATCATGCGGCTTCTGATTTCGGTTGCGGTCGTGCACGGCGGCCTCGCTCTCGCTTGCGGCGGCGCGCGGCCGGCTGCGAACGTCGCACCGCCTCCGGTCACCCCCGCGCCGGCAGCGCGCGCGAGCGGCGAACCCTCGGCGGCTCCTGCCGCACCCGTGAGCCCGGACGCGGGTCCGGCGGGCGTGCCCGCCACCGCGCCCGGACGTTCCTGCGGCGCCCTCGGGTGCCGCGCGTTTGCGAGCCCGCGCGAGGCCTTCGAGCAGGCCCTGCAAGGCGTCCCGCGTGTGATTGCTGTCGGCGAAAGTCACGCGCAGAAGGCCGGTGCGCAGGTTCCTTCGGCGACGCAGCGCTTCCGCGAGCAACTCCTGCCGGTGCTCGCCGGCCGGGCGAAGGGCATCGTGGTGGAGCTCTTGTTGCCCGACAAGCGTTGCCAGAAGCAGCAGGTGGCTGACGTCGCGAAACGCCAGGAAGCCGTCACCGCACCTCAAGCCGAGACCAACCAGAACGAATTCGTCGTGCTCGGCCAGGCGGCGAAAGCGCTCGGAATCGTGCCGCAGCCCCTCGTGCCGACCTGCGACGAGCTCAAGACCGTGCTCGGAGCGGGCAGCGGCGACATCGACGCCATGCTCCGGCTCGTCGCGGACATCACGACGCGCGAAACGTCGGCGTTGCTCGCGGCAGGCGACCCCGAGAAATCCGTCGTGACCTACGGCGGGTTGGTCCACAACGACCTCGCCCCGCGGCCGGGGCGTGAAGCGTGGAGCTTCGGCCCCCGCCTCGCGGAGCGCGCCGGCGAGAGCTTCGTCGAAATCGACCTGATCGTGCCGGAATTCGTGCGCCCCGAGCCGCCCTGGACGAACCTCGCCTGGTATCCGCATTACGACGCGGCCCGTGACGGCGCCGAAACGCGGCTCTTCGAGCCGACCCCCCGCTCGTTCGTCCTTGTCTTCCCGCGCACTCCGAACGAGAACGCTCCTCCGTGACGCCGAAGCTGGTGCTGCCCCTCGAGAACGCGATCAAGAACTACGCGTGGGGCTCGCACCAGGTACTCGCGGCCATGCGTGGCGCCCGCGTTCCGAGCCACGATCCCGAGGCGGAGCTCTGGATGGGTACGCACCCGGGCGCGCCGTCGAGCGTGCGGCTC
>DASXWF010001225.1:0-1669 GCA_036503835.1 Polyangiaceae bacterium
CGAGCGCAGTCAGCTGAAGAACCGCGCCAAGGCGTTGAAGATCCTGCGCAGCCGCCTGCTCGACCTCGAGCGCGAGAAGCAGGATCAAGCGATCCGCGACGAGCGCCGCGGCATGGTCAAATCCGGCGATCGTTCGGACAAAATCCGTACCTACAACTTCCCGCAGAACCGCGTGACCGATCACCGGATCGGGCTCACCTTGCACGAGCTCGACCGAGTGATGGAAGGCAACGTCGACCCGCTGATTGACGCGCTCAGCGCTCATCATCAGGCCGCCTTGCTGGAGGCGAACCAGCACGAGACGACGCCTCCGGAGTCACCGTGAACGCCCCCAACGCGAAGAGCCTTACCGCGCCGGACGCCGACGGACTCCTGTGTGCGCTCGTGCTCGCGCCGAACGCGTTCTCGCGCAACCGCTTCTTTCAGCTCTTCGAGCAGCCGGAGCTCCGGCGCGTGCGCCGGCGCGCCACGCGCCTGCGCGGCATCCTGCGCCAGCTCGTGGCCGGCGCCGAGATCACCGGGGAGCTCGAGCTCGCGGACGGCCGGCGGCTGCTGCGCTACAGCATGCCGGCCCTGGGGCTGTCGCGCACGGCCGCGCTCTCGAGGCTCGAAGCGGCCACGCTGCGCTTTGCGCTCGCCCGAGCGCAGAAGCAAACGCCGGAGCCCGCCGATCGCGCGCTCGTCGAGGACGCGCTGCAACGGCTCGGCGAGCAGACGGGCGTCGTCGCTCCCTTCGAAACCCGAGCGCCGGGCGACTGACGGCGCTCGAGCCGCGGCATTCTCGGCCACCGAGCAGATCGACGTGGACGACGTGCACGCCGCGCATCCGCTACGGGAACGCCGCCGTGAGAGCCTGCCACACGCTCGTCTCGGCGCCCGACGGCGCGGGGTCGCGCTCACCTTCGAACGCGAGCGGGCGCGCGGACGGGGTGCCCTGCGGGCGGGCGCGCAGCCAGGCGTGCTCCACGCGACCGACGGCGCCGCCGGTGCCGACGAAGAGCGCGGTGAGATCGGGACCCAGCGCGCGGCGCGGTGCGGGCGAAAGCTCGAGACGCGTGCCGTCGCGGAGCGTGGCCGCAAAACCCGCGACGGATTGCTCCACCGGATCGAGGTAGCGATCGAGCGCGCCGGGCATCCCTGCGGCGAGGAACGCATCGAGCGCGAGCTCCGGCACGGAATCGAGACCCAGCGTAAAGCCCGAAGCCGCGAGCGTCCGCTCGGCGTCCCTCACGAGCAGAGTCCCCGGAACCCGTACGAGGCCCGAGCGCGCGTCGAGCTCGAACGTGTCGCGCTCCGGCGAGCCTGGCGCCGGAGCGGAGTCCGGCTGCGCCGGTGCGGCTCCGAGCGGCGAGCCCGGGCACAACGTGCCCGCCGGATCGAGCGCGCTCTTCACGCGGGCGAGCGCGTCCATACCCCCTTCGCCGAGCTCGCCTGAAAGCGCCTCGCGCCGCAAGCGGCCGACCCCATGGTGGTGCGCCATCGTGCCGCCCGCGGAGAGCGCGGCGGCGAGCCCGTCGCTCCAGATGCGTTCGTGCAGGCGCACGCTGTCGCCGCGCGCGGCGGCGACGAACGTGAAATAGATACTGCACCCGTCCGGATAGGCGTGGCTCAGGTGAGCCATCACGAGCGCGTGCCTGCCGAGCGCGCGCCGGACTTCGTCGTAGAGCGT
>DASXWF010001226.1:0-2863 GCA_036503835.1 Polyangiaceae bacterium
GTTCCAAGACATTTCGGTGATGACTGAGAAAAGTCGGAGACAAGAGAGCATGCCGATTCAGCGACAGAACGACGCGTTCGCCGGTAGCTGGTGCCTCGTGACCGGAGCGTCGTCCGGCCTCGGCGAGGAGTTCGCGCGCCAGCTCGCGCGGCGCGGTGCCCATCTCATCCTCACCGCGCGCTCCGAAGAGCGGCTCCGAAACCTCGCGTCGGATCTCGCGCGCGTGAACGGTGTCCACACCCACGTCATCCCCGCCGACCTCGCCGATCCGAAGGGAGTCGAAGCGCTGCTCGCCGGCGTCCGCGCGAGCGGTCACTTCGTCGAGCACGTGATCAACAACGCCGGGTTCGGCAGCTCGGGTGCGTTCGCGCGGCTCGATCCCGAGCGGGAGCTCGCGCTGGTGCGCGTCAACGTCGAGGCCGTGCAGCGCCTGACGCACGGCTTGCTCGAGCCGATGCAGGCGGCGGGCCGCGGCGGCTTCATCAACGTGGCCTCGACGGCGAGCTTTCAGCCGGTGCCGTTCATGGCGTCGTACGGCGCGAGCAAGGCGTTCGTCCTGCACTTCACGCTCGCGCTCGCCGGCGAGCTCGAGGGCACCGGCGTGCGGGCGATGGCGCTCTGCCCGGGCCCCGTGCGCACCGGGTTCCAGGCGGTCGCCGGCATCAGCAAGCCGGGCCTGGCCATGGCCGAGCTCACGAGCGAGCGGACGATCGCGCGCGCCTTGGTCGCGTACGAGCGCGGCGAGCGCCTGTGCATCCCGGGTTTCGTGAACGGCGCGCAGTCGGTCGCCGCCCGTATCTTGCCGCGCTCGCTGCTCACCTGGGCGACGGTCCGCACCATGAAGCGGCTCGGCAGGACGCGGACGCCGGGTTGATCGACCGGTTTCGGGTGCGAATTCGGCCCGACCGCGTCAGTGCAGCGTGTGCCACTGTCCCTCGTGCTGAACGCGAGGGACCTCGATCTCGGGAGCGCGCGGCTCGGGCAGCGGCGTGGCCTGCACGGCCGGCGCGCGCGCGAGCACGATGTGGATGCGCGAGTTTTCGGGCGCTTGCTTGAGCGCGTCCTCGCGTGCCTCGTCGCGGGCCCAGCGCTCGAGCGTGACCTTGGCGCGCGCGCGGCGCTTGCGCCAGCCGAGGACGAACAGCCCGAGCACGCCCACCCACACGACCGTGCCGCTGAAGAGCACGGGCCAGAACGTGTAGCGCTTCGCGACGTCCTCTCGCCATTCGAACTCGAGCGACGAAAGATCGACGCCGTACGCCTGGCGCGCGGCGGCGTCGAGGCCGTGACCTTCCCTCAGCTGCCGGACCAGCGCGCGAAAGCGATGGCGCTCTTCGCGCCGGACGAGGAAGCGCACGACGTCGGCCGCCTGGGCGTAGGCGACGGACACGCGGCTCTCGTCCTGGGCGAAGCTCTTGTCGAGCTCGGCGAGCGGCAACAGCCGGTCGGCGATGGTCGCGGTCCACAGCGCGCTCATGCGATCGAAGGACGTCTCGCCCGACGCCAGCACCGCAAAACCCTCGTTGAACCAGCGTGGAATCGGCCGATCGTTCACCGCGTCGTGCAGCGCGACGTGAGCGAGCTCGTGCCGGAAGATCTGCAAGAGGTCGTGATCTTCGTTCGGGTAGCGCGGCGCGATGGTGAGCAGCACGAGCCCGAGGCTCGAGTAGGCGACGCCGGAAGCGTAGCGAGGGTACGGAGCGCCTTCGGGTGCCAGCGTCTCCATCTCCCCGGGCGTGCGCGCCACGTCGACGCGAACCTTGGCGAGGACCGGCTGGCCGAGCCAATCCTCCATATCGGCCTTCGCCTGATCCGCGGCGGCGATCAGCGGCTCGACCTGCTCCCGCGTGCTCGGATGATAGGTGAAACGGATCCAGCCGCCATCGTAGGTGTTGAACCCGGGCGCGACGGCCGGCACCTTGACGCGATCGCGTTCGACGCGAGGCGCATCGGAAGGAGGCACGACCTCCGAACCCGGCGCCGGAGGCGGTTCCACCCCCGCGCTCGGCCCGCTGAGCTCGGTATGGCCGGTGCGAATGTTTTCGGTGTCACGGCCGGGTTGCGGGTCGGCCGCGCGCGCGAGGCCCCCTTGCCAGAGCAACGCAAGGAGCAAGAGGAGTGCCGAAACGACGCGCGCCATCGAAGCCGAACCACCCGCGGCCCGAGCACCGCGACAGTCAGATAAACTTAAGAACGGGATCGCGCTCAGTCAACTTGCGTGCGGGCGGCACGCGGCGTTCCCGGGACGAATCCAGGCGAACACCTTTCGCTACCTCCTCTACACTGTCGGCGGACCTTTCGGGGGCGGTGCCCGCCGCGCCCGGCGCCGCTCACAGCCAGGCGACGACGCCGCTCAACACGCGCGCATGTGCGCGAATCGACACGCCGACCTCGCCGCGGCCCGCCCAAAGCCCCGCCGCAACCACGATGATCCAGAGGAGAACACCCGCTCGCCTGAGCAGTCTTTCGACCCGGGGCTGGTCGAGCGCCAGGTAGGCGAGCACCCCGACGGCGGCGACGCGAAGCGCGTCGAGCACCTCGCCCCGGATGCTCTCGACCCCGAGCGCCCGCAGCAACGCGATGCCGAGCCCGCCGAGGGCGGCGAGCAGGGCGGCGCTCCTCGATGCGCGGCGGAACGGTGTCGGGTCGCGTTCGACCCACTCGAGCAGGCGGGCCGTCGCGAAGACGAACAGCGCGAGCAGTCCGAGCGCCAGCACCCCGTAGGTCGCCGCGCCGAGCGGGCGGTGGTGCGTCTGAAGCTTCAGGCGCTCGCCGAGCACGGCGAGCGGCAGCACCGCGAGCGCGAGCCCGAGCAACGCCGCGCGCACCCCCGCGGAGTCCCGCGGCACGAGACGCGCGAGCG
>DASXWF010001227.1:0-2273 GCA_036503835.1 Polyangiaceae bacterium
GGAGACGCGCAGCCCCTAGGGCTCGGGCGGCGCGGCGATCGTCAAACGACGCGCTACCCGGCCGTCGACATCGAGCACGGAGCCGCGACGCCGAGCACCGCGCCACCCGCGACGCTGCCGTCATCGTGACGCCGCCGTGGGCGTGGCGTGCCACGCCTTTCCCGCTCGTGACTCCACGCCTTCCCGCTCGCAACTCCACGCCTTCCCGCTCGTGACTCCACGCCCTTCCGCTCGTGACTCCACGCCCTTCCGCTCGTGACTCCACGCCCTTCCGCTCGTGACTCCACGCCCTTCCCGCTCGTGACTCCACGCCGTCCCGCTCGTAACTTCACGCCTTCCCGCTCGCAACTCCACGCCCTTCCCGATTCGTCGCCCACGTGGGGCACGCTACGATCTTCGCACTCCAACGCCCAATTCCGTAGCGCCCCCGCGACGGCGGAGCCGGCGCAAGGAGGGCGCCCGTCGCGCGCAGGCCGAAGGCCGAGCACGACGGGCCGTACTTCGCCGTGCCACGTGGGGGCAACTACTGCCAGCTCCAGGTCGAGAGAGAGCGCGCGGTGTGCGATCTCAATCGAGGGCGTCGCAGTGCGGTCTAGCGCGGAGGGCTCGGGGGCTCGGCATCGAATGTTGCCGTGTTCGCGGGAGCAGGGCTCGGCGTCGAGTTCGTGGGCACCGGATTCGCTGGCGTCGAGGCCGGGGATGCGTCATTCGCAGGTGCCTGCTTCGTCGACGGGGTGTCGGATGGGCGCGGGTTCTCGGACGGAGCCGGCTCTGCGCGGACGGGCTGCGCTTCCTCGAGCGCGCCGGGTGGCACCGGGTTCCCGCCGCACTGACTCCGGCGTCGAGCGTTCATGCGGTCTACCCCGCGCGCCGCGGCGTAGAGGTCGTCCTCCCGAGGGATCAACAGCTTTCGCCGCGCATTCGCCTCGACCTGGTCCCGGCCGGACGGTTGTGCGACGAGCCCACCCACGAGGCCGACGATCGCCAGGCCGACGCCACTCAGGATCAAGGCGGCCCCCGCTTCCTCCGATTCGTCGAGAACTGCCATCCCGATCCCGATACCCGCTCCCGCCCCGACGATCCCGCCGAGTAGCCAGTAGAGCGACGCCCGTTCCGCGTCGTCGACCGGATCGATACGCGACTGGTGCAGTTGCGCGAGCTCCGGCTCGGACATGACGGGCCAGAGCGGCTCCAAAACTTTTGGCTCGCCGCCGCCATGGGGAAAGACGGCATAGCCCTCCCTCACCCCTCGGTACGTCGTATCCCAGAAGATGCTGTTCGTCATCCCTCGCGCCTGGACCCGCGCCGGCACGAGCTCGTACCATTGCCCGCGTTCACACTGAGTCCGTGGCGCGCCGTTGGCGAGCGGCACGGGTCCGGCGAGCTTCCCGTATTGAGCAGTTCCGCCGCTCGCGCAGGCGACTGCGGCGAGAGCCAGCCCCAGCACGCACGCAGTCTGGCCCAATCGCAAGTGCTTTCGATTCACCCGAGACTCCTCCGTCTCGTTCAGTAACACGAATCAGGGCGTCTCCTTGGGTCGTTCGGCGCCGAGCACCGACCAGGCGTCAGATGGGAGACGACACGACGGCTCGAGAACGCGCAGGACCACGTTCAGCGAGCAATTTTCTCGCGACGAGCAGGTGACCGAAGAGGGCCGCCGCGACCATCACCGCCATCCAACAGTAGGGAAAGCGGGTGACCCAGACGTTCAGCTGGTCGTCGCCGAAGGCGCGAATCACGGGCGAGGCAAGCATGGCGATGGTCGCAATCGCGAGCAGGAGCGCGCTACCGAGCGCGTTCCAAGCGACAATCAGCCAGCGTGGCGCCTTTTCGAGGACGATCAGGCACGCGACGAGCGCGGCGCTGATGCCGCTCACGATGTCGAAGTTGTAGCCGTTGAACGACATCACCGAGGGCATCAAGCCGTCGTTCGCCGCCTGGTGCATCACGAGCTCGAGCGGCAAGCGGAAGGCCTGGAACCCGACGAGCGCCGCGAAGGGAAGCCCCGCCGCGAGTCGCTTTCCCCAGGACGACAAGCCGACCAGAACTGCGCTTCCAAGCACCGTCGCGAACCAGAGCACCATCGGAGGAGGTCGCAGGTCGAAGCGACCGAGCACTCCGCTCGCCGCCGCCAGCGCAATCAGCCCCATCCACGACGCGACGCCGAGCGCCGCCAGGAACACGCGACGGCGAACGAGTGCCGGCTCGCTGCCGGCGACTCGTTCGGCCCGGCGCACACCCAGCACGAACAGCACGGCCAGCCCGAGCGCAAT
>DASXWF010001228.1:0-2342 GCA_036503835.1 Polyangiaceae bacterium
TGCTCGCGCGGGAGCGGATCGGTTCTCCCCCGCTTTCGGAAGACGAGCGTCTCGCGCTCGAGCAAGCACGGGCGGCGCATCTCGCCGACTACGAGACGCTCGTCGCCGAGCGCTTCCCCGCCTGGAACGCGTGGGTGCTCGAGCGCTCGTGCCGCTGACGCCCGAGCGGATCCGTCGCTCCTCGCGTGCTAGCGTCCGGGTGCCATGCAAATCACCGTGAATGGCGAGGCCCGGGCCGTCCGGGACGGCCTCAGCGTCCGCGAGCTCATCGAGGAGCTCGGCCTGACGGACGGGCCGGTCGCGGTCGAGCGCAATCGCGAGGTAGTGCCGCGCGCGCAGCATGCCACGACCCGGCTCGCGGAGCGCGACTCGCTCGAGATCGTGCACCTGGTCGGCGGCGGGTAATTCAGCGGCGTGGCGGGACTCAGGCCCCGATCGCGGCGTGATTTCGAGCCACGCCGACGTAACGCTCGGCGAGGCGCCGCCCCTCGGTCCATTCCTTTTCGGTCAGATCGCGGATGACGCGCGCCGGCTGGCCGCGCACGAGCACGCGCGGCGGCACCTGCATGCCGGCCGGCACGAGCGAGCCCGCGGCGACGAGCGACTCGCTGCCGATCACCGCGTTGTCGAGCAGGATCGCGCCGATCCCCACGAGCGCGCCGTCTTCGACGCGGGCGCCGTGAATCGCGACCTGGTGGCCGATCGTCACCTCGTCGCCGATCTCCGTATGGGAGATGCCGAGCGACATGTGAAGGCACGCCTGGTCCTGGACGTTCGTGCGCCGGCCGATGCGGATGCGCCCGACGTCGGCGCGCAGCACCGCGCCGTACCAGATGCTCGAGTCCTCGCCGATCTCGATGTCGCCGATCACGACGGCCGTACGAGCGACGAACACGCCGGACGCGAGCTTCGGCGCGAGCTCGCCGTAGGGACGAACGAGCGCGCTCGTCATGCCACGATCGGAAGGGCGCGCCGTTCCGGCTCCGGGGCGGGCCGGCGCGCCAGGTTTCGCGCCGTTTCGCCCTCGAGAAAGCCCGCGTCGAGCTCGCCGGCGAGCGAATTCTTGAAGGCGCGCGTGACCCGCACCGGCACGATCTCGAAGGTAGGGTCGAACGGGCACTCGAAGTGCACGATCTCGTTGCGCTCGCTGCGGCCCGTGAATTGCGAGCCCTTGCCCCGCCCTTCCACGAGCACCTGCACCTCGCGGCCCACGAGCGAGCGCAGGTGCTCGGCGCGCAGGCGCTCCGAGTGCTCGAAGAGCTCGGCGAGCCGCGCGCTCTTCTCGTCCTCGCTCGGTTCGCCGTCGAGGCGCAGCGCCGGCGTGTACGGCCGCGGCGAATACTTGAACCCGAACAGGCCCGTGAACCCGATCGCGTCCACGAGCGCGAGCGTCGCCTCGAAGTCTTCGCGCGTCTCGCCCGGGAAGCCCACGATCACGTCGGTGGAGAGCGTGACGCCCGGCACCTCGGCGCGCAGCGATTCCACGCGCTCGTGGTACTCGGCCACGGAGTAGCGTCGGATCATGCGCCGCAGCAGGCGATCGCTCCCGGACTGCACCGGCAGGTGGACGTGCCGCGCCAGAACCTCGAGATCGCGATGCGCGAGGATCAAAGAGCGCGTCAGGTGGCGCGGGTGCGGGCTCGTGTAGCGCAGGCGGCGGAGCCGGGGCGCGCCGCTCGTGATCGCGCGGAGCAGAGCGGGAAATTCGCTCTCGTCCTCGCGCGCCGTCGTCGGATGGGTGTGACGCCAGGGCCGATCCCCGCTGCCGGGAGCCTCGGGCAGCGCGCGCTCGGGATCGCGGTAGCTGTTGACGGTCTGGCCGAGCAGCGTGACCTCGCGCGCGCCGGCCGCGACGAGGCGTTCGACCTCGCTCACGATCTCGCCCGCGGGCCGGTAGCGCTCCGGCCCGCGCGTGTGGGGCACGATGCAGAACGCACAGCGCTCGTTGCAGCCCTTCATGACCGTCACGAACTCGCTCGCCTTGGCGCGGCCGGGCGCGGGCCGCGCCGGAAGGAAGCGCGGCTCCTCCGTATCGAACACCGTGCGCACGCGCGCCGGCGCGCCGAGCTCGATCTCGTGCAGCAACGCCGGCAGCTCGGCGATGTTGTCCGGTCCGACGACCAGGTCGATCTGCGGCATCTTCTTGAGCAGCGCCTCGCCTTCTTGCTGAGCGACGCAGCCCGCGACCCCGATCACGAGCGACGGCCGGCGGGCCTTGAGGAGGCCGAGCCGGCCGACTTCGCTCCTCAGCTTCTGCTCCGCCTTCTCGCGCACGCTGCAGGTGTTGAGCAGCACGAGGTCGCAGGCTTCGAGCTCGGACTCCTCACGAAAGCCGGCCGAGC
>DASXWF010001229.1:0-1565 GCA_036503835.1 Polyangiaceae bacterium
CTGCGCGTGCAGGCCGAGGGGTTCACCGTGGAGGATCTCGGCTCGTCGAACGGGACGCTGGTGCGGGGACAGCCGGTGCCGGCCGAGGCGGCGGTCGCCATCGGCATCGGGGAATCGTTCCTGATCGGTGAGTTCGTCTTGCTGGTGCGACCGCTGCGCGCGCGTGCCGCGGTCCGGCAGGTGCTGAGTCCGGAGTACCTGGAAGCGCGGATTACCGAGCAATGCGAGCGCGCGAGTGAGAACGGGAATCAGGCGTTCAGTCTCGTTTGCGTGGAGCTCGCGTCGAAGCCGCGCAGCGATCCTGCGCTGCGGATCGCGGCGGAGCTGAAGCGGTCCGACGTGTTCGGGCGGCTGGCGCCGAACGCCTGGGCCGTGCTCCTGATCGATCATACCCGCGAAGAGGTGGACGAGCTCACCGCGCGCATCCAGCGCTCGCTCGTGGAGCTCGCGGCGGACGCGCGCGTCTCCGTGCTCGAGTATCCGCGCGACGGCACCTCGGCGAGCTCGCTGCTGGCCGGAGCCGTTCCTCGCAACCAGGAGCCATCGCCCGCCGCCGCCACGGACGTGATCGTGCGCTCACCGGCCATGCTCGCGCTCTACGCGCAGGTGGAGGCGGTCGCGCGCAGCGTCATCAACGTGCTCATCCTCGGCGAAACGGGCGTCGGCAAGGACGTGCTCGCGCGACACATTCACGAACGCTCCGAGCGGCGCTCCAAGCCGTTCGTGCGCGTGAACTGCGTCGCGCTCGCCGAGTCGTTGCTCGAGAGCGAGCTCTTCGGGCACGAGAAAGGCGCGTTCACCGGCGCCGTGCAGAAGAAGCTCGGCTTGCTGGAGTCCGCGCACGGCGGCACCGTCTTTCTGGACGAGATCGGCGAACTGCCGCCGCGCCTCCAGCCCAAACTCCTGCAAGTCCTCGAGACGCGCGAGGTTCTGAGCTTGGGCTCCGTCAAGCCGCGCACCATCGACGTGCGCTTCATCGCCGCGACCAATCGCGATCTGGAGGCCGACGCGCTCTCCGGCGGCTTCCGCAGCGATCTCTATTACCGGCTCGCGGGGTTCACCGCGGTGATCCCGCCGCTGCGCGGTCGCCGCGAGGACATCCTGCCGCTGGCGACGAGCTTTCTGCGACGGGTCGCGGGCGCGAGCGGCGCGAGCGCGCGCATCCGTGACGATGCAGCCGTGCAGCTGCTCGACTACGCGTGGCCTGGAAACATTCGAGAGCTGCGCAACGTCGTCGAGCGAGCCTTGGCCCTGTCGGAGGGACGCAGCATCGGCCCCGAACACCTCCCGCTCGAAAAGATGCGCTCGGTGGTGCTGGTTCGGCCTCACCAGGCAGCGCCGGGCGCGGTCGTCGAGATTCCCGTCACCGACCTCACGCCGGACGAGCGCGCCGAACGCGAGCGCATCATCGCGGCGCTCAACGAATGTGGCGGTAACCAATCGCACGCCGCGGAGCTGCTCGGCGTTTCGCGCAGCACGCTGCTCAATCGTCTGAATGTGTATCGGATTCGTCGCCCGCGCCGCCGTCGACAGTGAAACTCGATTCCTCCGCTCTTCGCGAAACG
>DASXWF010001230.1:0-4237 GCA_036503835.1 Polyangiaceae bacterium
CAACATCGGTACGCTCGGCCACGGCGCGGGTACCGGTACGGGTCAGGGCTTCGGCGCCGGCCACGGTCGCCTCGGTGGCTCGCACAAGACGTCGGCTCCGAAGGTGCGCATGGGCGCGACGACCGTCAGCGGCCGCCTGCCGCCGGAAGTCATTCAGCGCATCGTGCGCCAGAACTACGGCCGCTTCCGTATGTGCTACGAGCAAGGTCTCGGTCGAAACCCGAACCTCCAGGGTCGTGTGTCGGCGCGTTTCGTGATCGGTCGCGACGGCTCGGTGTCGAACGTCGGCAACGGCGGGTCGGATCTACCCGACAGCGGCGTCGTGAGCTGCGTGCTCTCGGCGTTCTACGGATTGAGCTTCCCGCAGCCCGAAGGCGACATCGTCACGGTCGTCTATCCGATCATGCTCGCGCCGGGATGAGTCTCGCCTAGAGACGCGTCCCCTCTCGGGAAGTCGCACGCTAAGGGCCGCCTTCGGGCGGCCCTTGGCGCTTCTGGCTCCCGAAAAGCCAGGCGTTTCGCGGCGTGTGCGGTTTTCGATGCGGCTTTACTTCACCGCCGCCGTGCGCCTATGCTCGTGCCCTCTTGGCCCGGCAGAGAGCCTTCAGGCGCCGCGAATTTCTCGCGGCTGACGCCCTGAACGGCCCGCTGTCGGCGTGGGTTTTGTACCTTCGCACTTGAATGACAGCTGGGTAGGACAGGGAGGCTCGGAAGCCGCTCGGAACCCACCCTCGAACCACGGAAACCGCCCCCATGAAACTCGTCCGCCGCGCCACTCTCGCTGCTCTCGCCGTCGCCTCGTTGCTTTCGTCCGCCTGCAGCAGAAGTCACATCGAGGCCATCAACCTCGCGAACGAAGCCGACAAGTCGGTGAAGGTCAACGTCGAGAATGCAATCGGCAAGTACGAGCAGGCCGTCCAGCTCGACCCGACCAATCACCTGATCCTGTGGAAGCTCGCTTCGGCATACGAGAAGAAGGAAGACTGGGACAAGATGGCTTCGACGCTGTCGCGGGCCACGCAGGTGGCGCCCGACTTCGCCAACTACTGGTACAAGCGCGGGCTCGCGCTCGTGAACCAGGCGGAGGGCGGCAATCGCGACGCGTACGAGCAGGCGAAGGAGCCGCTCAAGAAGTGCCTCGAGAAGGATCCGAATCTCGCCGAGTGTTACTACTTGATGGGTGAGTGTCTGGAGTGGACCGACGACGAGCAAGGCGCCGTCGACGCGTACACCAAGGCCATCCAGCACGATCCCTCGATCGGCTTTTTCTATCCTGCGCTCGCCGAGATCTACCTGCGCTTCAAGCTCCACAACGAGGCGGAGCAGGTGTTGAGCGAAGGCGCGAAGTCGGTTCAGCCGAACGAGAAGAACCTGCCGAAGATCTACAACATGTACATCCTGCTCGCGAACGTGGCGCTCATGAAGGGCGACAAGAACGCGCAGCTCGCAGCGGTGGAGAAGGCGGAGAAGTATGCCGGCGAGAGCCACCCCGAATTCTCGTTCGATCTCGGCAGCACCTACGCGACGATGGATCCGCCCCAGAAGGAGCGGGCCGTGCGTCTCTTGAATCAGTTCACCAAGCGCGTCTGCCGCGGCGCGGGCGCGAAGAAGTTCCAGGAGCAGTGCGAGACATCCTCGTCGCTGCTCCAGAAGCTCGGGCAGTGAACGAAGCATCCTACTCGCGGCGGCGTCTCGTGAATCGCGAGGAGCGATGCTCCTCGGAACAAGGCGCGCCGCGGGTCCACTCCGGCGGTAATCGCCAGGAGTCTCAGCACTTCTGTTTCAGCTTCCGCCGGATTTCGGGCGGTGAAGAAACCAAATCGTTCGGTATTTCGACCGAGGCAGTATGGATCTAGAGCAGCGTCTGAAGCAGCTTTCGGGCTATCACGACTTTCAGGGCGTCGTAGAAGCGCTCGAGCAGGGGATCACCGCGACCGCCGACGCGACGGCGAAAGCGGCGCTTCACCTGCGCCTCGGGCGCGTACTGCGCGGCCGCTTCCTGCAGGGGGTTCGGGCGCTCAAGCATTTCCAAGATGCGTACAAGCTGAACCCGGCCCAGGTCGACGCGCTCTCCGAAGCGCGCGGGATCTACTGGGACCTCGGCAAGCTCAACATGGTGCAGAAGCTGCTCGAGCTCGAGCTCAAGGCTCTGCCCGAGTCGCCCGCGCGGAGCGCTCTCTATCGCGAGCTCGGTGACGTGCTCTGCGATGTCGGCGACTACGAGCGCGCGACCGAGTCGTACGCGCGCGCGCTCCAGAGCTCGGACGGGCGCCCCGGCGACATCCCCGCTCTGCTCGAGGACGTGCAGGTCGGTCAGGCGGAGTACCCGGCGCGGGTGGAGAGCGTCGTGGAGGCCGCTCGCAGCGCGGACACGCCGACGGAAAAGGCGTCGCTGCTCTTGCGCGCGTCGCGGCTCGCGCGTCGCTTCGACCCGCAGGCGGTCGAGGGAATCCTCGCCGAAGCGTACGCAGCCGATCCTTCGGATCGCCGCGTGGCCGCCACGTACGAGGGTTTGCTCGTGGAAGCGGGGCGCACGGACGCGATCCTCGCGACGCAGCGTGCCGCGCTCGCCGCGACCGCCGACGCCGAGGAGCGCGCCGGTTCGGCGTACGCCTTCGGCTCGCGCTGGGCGCTTCGCCATCAGAACGTCGAACTCGGCGCCGAGCTGATCGAAGAAGCCCTGCGTCTCGATCCCACGCGCGAAGAAGCGTTCACGTTCTTGCGCGACGTCGTGGGCTCGAAGGGCGGGAACTGGGAGAAGCTCGTCGCGCTCGGTGAGGAGCTCGCCGATCGCTCGGCGCTCGGCGCGCGCGTCGCGCACCTGCTCGCGCAGGCAGGACTCATCGCGTGGAAGGAGCGCGGCGATCTGATCCGCGCCAAGAAGTCGTTCGAGCGCCTGGCCGTGGTGGCCCCGGAGCACCCCGCGTTGCTCGCGTTCGAGGCGCAGATCGGACAATCGTTGCGCGGCGCCGTTCCCGCGCCCGCCGCCGAGGCGCGCGAGGCCGAGCCGGAGCCCGCTCCCCGGGGAAAGAAGTCGAAGCGTCCCAAGGGCGAAGCCAGATCCGAACCCGCTCCCGAGCGCACGGTCTCGGAGGCGCCCGCACCCGAGCCGATGACCATGCCGGCTCCCGCCGCGGCCGTTTCCGACGCGCCGACGCCGCCTCCGCCGGCCCCAGTTGCCGCGCCGGAACCGGAACCGGAGCCTGCTCCTCCGCCCGTGCAGGCCGCTCCGCCCGCGCCGGCGGCCCCGCCCGCGCAGGCAGCGCCGGCGAAGCGGGAAGACGCGGCGCTCGTCGCGGATCTCCGTGAAAAGCTCGCGCAGCAGTCCGCGGCCAAGCGCCACCACGAGTACGTGAAGACGCTGATCGCTCTCGGCGACGCGCTCGCCGATCCGACCGAACGCGTCGAGGCCTACCTGCAGGCCGCGGAGCTCTACGCGACCAAGTTCGCGAACCAGGCAGAGGCTGCACGCGCCTACGAGAAGGCGCTCGAGCTCGATCCGAGCGAGCAGCGGGCGATTGCTTACCTGCGCGACGCGTACGAAAAGCGTCGCGACTGGGAGAAGCTCATCGCGCTGATGGTGCGCGAGGCGGAGGGGCAGCCGGATGGCCACGAGCGTGCCGTCAAGTTCAAGCAGGTCGCGCTCCTCGCCACCGAAAAGGTGAAGAAGCCGGAGGTCTGCATCGAGCTCTGGGCGGTCGTGCTCCAGAACGAGGCGGACGACGTCGACGCGCTGAACGCCCTGGCGGGCCTGTACGAGCGCGCGCGCGAGTACGAGAAGCTCGCCGACGTGCTCGCGAAGCTCGCCGAGCTCACCTACGAAACCCCCCAGAAGATCGAGCTCCTGAACAAGCTCGGCCAGGTCGCGGGCGATCGTCTCAAGGACGACGAGCGCGCCGTCGACGCCTACCGCCTGCTGATCACGTTGGATCCCAACGATCGACGCGCGCAGGAGCAGCTCAAGAAGCGCTACGTGACGCTCGGGCGCTGGGACGACCTCGAGGTCTTCTACGCCGAGAGCGGGAAGTGGGACGAGTTCATCCGCGTGCTCGAGAGCAACGAGTCGCGCGCGACCGACGACGCCCAGCGCATCGGCATGCTGATGAAGATCGCCGAGCTCTGGCTCACCCAGAAGGGCAAGGTCGATCGCGCCGCGCGTGCCTACGAGAAGGTGCTGAGCTTCGACGCGCAGAACCTCGCCGCCGCCGAACGCCTGATCCCGCTCTACCAGCAAGCG
>DASXWF010001231.1:0-1661 GCA_036503835.1 Polyangiaceae bacterium
GATCTGGCGGCGACGATCGTGAGGGCCGAACCGGGCCAGCACGTCCCGTCGTTGATCGACGACTGAGGGCGTTCGCTCGAGCCCCGCGCCCCGTATGGCTCGTACTCCGCGCCCCTCGATTCCCTCGCTCTCGGGCGAGCCACGCAGCCGGCGCCTCGGTGTGGGCCCGAGCGGCGGTGGTGATCGGCCGCTCCGCGCGCAGCTCGTGGTCGCGGCCGTCGTCGGCGTGATCCTGATCGCGGTGCCGCTCTACTTGGTGCGCCGTCCGTCGGGCGCGCAGGCGCCGCAGCCCGAGGCGAGCGCTTCCGTGCGCGTCACCCGCACGCCTTCGGCGCCGGCTCCCGTGGATGCCGGCGCCGTCGCCGCACGGGCGTTGCCGGTCGAGCGCGTGAAGCTCGGCGCTCCCCAGCGCGTGAAATGCGGCGCCTCGCCCACGAACGCCCGCATCGAAGGCGGCCTGTGCGACGCCTTGCCGGCCGTCGAGCGCTCGCTCGCCGCCGCGATCAAGGCCGCCGCGGACTGCGCGCCGAAGCAGAAGGAGGAAGGCAGCATCAACTTCGTGATGAGCCTCGACTTCACGAAGAAGAGCTTCGACGTTTTCCCCGGGGCGAGCGGCAGCTGGCGCGGCAAGCAGGCAAGGCGAGCCGCCGAGTGCGTGAATCGCGCGCTGGCCGCTCCCGACTGGGGAGCGACGCCGCATCAGTACCGCTACTACTGGATCGCGATCCTCGCGACCTATCCGCTGGCGTCGGCCGTGTCGGTTCCGCCGGGCACGCCGACGTTCGAGTAGCCTACCTCTCGTCAGTCGGCGGCGGCAGCACGAGCTCGCCCTCGATGCGCACGCCGGCCACGGCGCTGCCCAGGACTTCCCGCCGGCGCTCGGACGGCGTGCGCTGCCGCAGCTCCGCGAGCTTTTGCGTGAAACCCTCGAGGCCCGCGCGGGCGAAGAGCGCTTCTAGGATTTCTCGCAGCCTGCGAGCGAGCGCCGGGGCCTCCCCCTCGGTTCCGATCGCCGCGAAGGCGAGGCCGGCGCGCGCGATGGCGAGGTAGGAAAAGCTCGAGAAGAGCGGCATGTCGACCGCGCAGAAGAAGATCCGGCGCGCTTCGGCCTCGACGCGGATCCGCTCCGCGACGGCTTCGTCCCGATCGGCCAGCACCACGAGCCATACGCCGTCCAGATCCGAGCTAGCGAAGTCACGTGTCACGAGCTCGACGCCGGCGAGCGCTTCGAGCTCGGCGAGCGCCGCCGGCGCGGGTCCCGTTACGACCGTCACCCGCGCTCCCGAGCGCAGGAGAGCGCGCGCGCGTTCGAGCGCCTCCGGGCCGCCGCCCACGACGACAGAGCGGCGCGAGTCGAGCTTCAGTGCGATTGGATAGGAAACGGCCACGCCGGTCCTCGTAGCATCCTATTGCTGGGGACGCTGTTCCTCGAGCGAGCTCTTGAAGCGAACCGGCAGGAACGCGCGCGTCTGGAAGCGCTGCTCGCGCTCGGCGTCGCCGATGCGCTGGAGGAAGAGTCCGGCGAACGTGCTGAACAACGCATCCCCCGGGGCGACCGTGCCGTTGCTGCTCGGGCGCATGACCCAGCGCTTGAGTTTCTGCAGCACCTCGGGGCTCACCGGATTGATCTGGATGCTGCCGCGCGCGTAGAGGGCGACGCC
>DASXWF010001232.1:0-2832 GCA_036503835.1 Polyangiaceae bacterium
GGTCGAACCGGGTTGGGAGTGCCCCGTCCCCGGCAGGTCCTGCACGCCGGTCTGCGGCGACGAGGAGCTCATCGGCAGCGAGCAATGCGATGACGGGAATCGTGCCGACGGCGACGGCTGCTCGAGCCGCTGCGCTGTGGAGCCCGGTTCGATGTGTACGCTGCCGATGCCCGGAGCACCCAGCGTCTGTACGCAGTCCGCGTGCGGCAATGGGACGCGCGAGGCCGGAGAGAGCTGCGACCTCGGGATTTTGAACGGCATCTTCAACGGCGACGGGACCGGGTGCTCCAGGACTTGCTCCCAGGAGCCTGAGTGTCGTCCGAGCGGCACGACGCAAGCGTGCGCCGCGGTCTGTGGTGACGCCAACGTCGACGCGGGCGAGCAATGCGACGACGGGAACGGCTCGAGCGGCGACGGCTGTTCCGCGACGTGCACGATCGAGATGGGCTTCGTCTGCACGGAGACGCCTGCGTTCGAGACGCAGCCGTGTTCGACGGGTGCGGGGCAGTGCCTGGTCCTCCCCATCACGTACCGGGACTTCGACGGCCAGAACCAGGCGCAGGGGCACCCGGACTTCTACTTTCTCGGCGGCAGCAGGGTCTGCGTCCCGAACGCCAGCGGTCGCCCCCCGGAAATGAACGAGGGCTGCTGGGCCAGCGATTCGACGCCGCTCTGCAAGGGCATCGCCGCCGCGACGCTCGGCCCTGACGGCAAGCCCGCGCTCGGCGCTATCACCTCGTGCGCGTGCCGTTTCACCGACTGGGACAACACCGGCATCTTGCAGGGCGCAAGCGGCGTGACGACGTGCGCCGCGGGCGCCGCGAATCCACAGCGCATCGAGCTTTCGCAGCCGGTCGTGGCGAGCGCCGACAGCTTCCGGGAGTGGTACGCGGACTCGGCCAAGAGCCAGCGGGTGGTGAGCAGCATCGAGCTCGCGCAGACGGGCACGGAGTATCGATTCAGCAGCAGCGACGGCCGCACCGTCTACGAGGACCTCCACGACATCTTCATGGGCGTCACGATTCCAGCGATCAACGGCGCCGCGGCGAACACGCTGTCGAGCGGCTTCTTTCCGCTCGAGGCGCTCACGGGGATCGGCGCCGCCAAGACGTGCAATCTCTCGCCGTATTGGACGGTAGGCTCGGGGCCCTGCGTGGCGGGCGACGGCTACAACGTGCCCCAGCAGTGGGATCCGAAGGGCTCCTACACGGCGATGATGGCGGGCACGGGCGGTCCGGTGAAGCCGGTCACGGGTGTCGCGCGGAACTTCTACTTCACGTCGGAGGTCCGCTACCTTTTCCGCTACGGCGGCTCGGGCTCGATCTCGTTCCGCGGCGACGACGACACCTGGATCTACGTCAACGGCCGGCTTGCGCTCGACCTCGGCGCGCCTCACGAACGGCTCCAGGGCAGCATCGCCTTGAACGGCTCCACCGGTACCTGGACCATCCTGACGACGGACACCACCGGTGCGGCGGTACCACCGGCGAGCGGCGGCACGGGAACGGTCGAGCTCGGACTCGAGATCGGCAAGACCTACGAGCTTGCGGTGTTCCACGCCGATCGTCACCCGCGCGAGTCGAACTACGAGCTCACGCTCTCGGCGTTCCCGACCGTGAAGACGGCGTGCGTGCCGGACTGAGCGCGCTCAGGCGGGCCGGTAAGCGGCGAGCGATGCCACGAGGCGCCGGCAGAAGTCGCGGAGCCGCGCGAACTCGGCGGGGCGCTGGGCGAGGGTGCGTTCGTCCATGTAGAGCCGGCGTGCCAGCTCGATCTGGATGGCGTGGATGCCTTCGTGCGGGCGGCCGTAGTGAGCGGTCGAGAAACCGCCGCGGTAAGGTTCGTCGTGCCGCACGCGCAGCCCGAATTCTTCGCACAGGCGATCGACGCGGTCGATGAGCGCGCTCGCCGCGGTGCTGCGGCCGCGCGTTCCAGGAACGATGTCGGCGCGCTCGATTCCGGCGTCGTCGTGGCCGTCGCGGCCGCGGCTCGGCATGGAGTGAGCGCAGAGCAGGATCGCGAAGCCGTGGCGCGCGCGGCGTTCCTCGAGGAGATCGACGAGCGCGCGGTGGTAGGGGCGGTGGTACTCGTCGAGGCGTCGCTCGTACTCGCGCGCGGAGATCGGCGAGGCGAGGGCGGGGCGACCCTCGGTGGTGGTGCGCCAGACCAGGCCGTGCGGCGAGGAGCGCGCCTTGCCGCCGTCCACGGCGAGCGGGTCGACGTCGGTTTCGGCGCGGTTCAGATCGCAGACGTAACGGCTGGTCCTGGCGACGAGCAGCGCGGCGCCCTCGTCCGGTGCGTCCGCGTAGAGCTGATCGACGTAGAGATCCGCGTCGGCGCCGAGCGAGCGCGCCGACGCGACGAGCGAGGCGAGCGCGAGCGGATCGACCTCGAGGCCGGCGTGCGGCACCTCGACCACGACCGGGGTCGGCTCTCCGCGGGGAGCAGTGACCGAGAAAGACAATGCCAAGCCTCGTGTTACCACGGCCTCGACACGCTCGGCCCAAAGCGGGATCGGCCGGGTTCGCGGTGTCGCTCCGGAGCCGACACCCAAACCAAAAACAAAAACAAATTCGATTATTTAGGGCTGGCGCTCGGACGCGCGCCGGGCGGCGGCGACTTCGGCGCGTTCTCGCCCGCTAGCGGGTAGCCCTTGTCCTTCCAGAACAGGATGCCCTCGTCGAGCACGGCCGTGTTCGGGTACTTGCGCGCGCGGAGGGCGTCCACGACTTCGCCGGAGGCGTGATGCGGACAGGCGCAGTACGCGACGACCCACGTCCCGTCGTTCGGGATGCGCTCGAGGCGATTCGCGTCGTGGTAGGGGAGCGAGAT
>DASXWF010001233.1:0-1944 GCA_036503835.1 Polyangiaceae bacterium
CCCGAGCTCGAGTCGGGAGCTAGCGCGCCGAACTGGCTTGGCTGCGCCGCGTTCGGGCGCCTCTCTAGGGTCTGTCCCTAATTTCTGGGTCTGGGACGTACGCGTGCCCGTGCCCGTACACGATCTGGGCCCGGTGGCAGTATGTCGGAAACTTTCCCGCGAGAGCCAGGTGTGATCTGTGACGCCCCTGGTGCGGGTGCAGCTTTCGGAAGAGCAATGGTCGAAGGTGGATGCGTTCTTGGTGTCGGAGCGAGGCGCCGGCAGGCCCGGCAACGATGACCGCAAGTTCGTGGAGGCCGTGCTGTGGTGGCGGCGCACGGGTGTGCCATGGCGCGATCTTCCAACCGACTTTGGGCCCTGGAAGTCAGTGTTCAACCGCTTCGATCGTTGGGCCAAGACTGGCAAGTGGCAGCGCTTGTTCTTGGCGTTGCAGAGCGACCGTGACGACGAGCCAGTTGCCCAGAAATTCGTGTACGGGCACGGGCAAGAAGGGATGAAGTGGCTGGCTCCCTACCAGGCGAGGTCGCGGTAAACCGTGCCTCAGTAAAAAACCGCGGTGAGAACCGCAGAAGCCAGGAAGCCAGCCATGCACCATTTTGGCATCGATTTGGGCGGACGCGAGTCGCAGATTTGTATACGGGACGAGCGGGGGAAGTTGCTGCGCGAAGGTCGGGTGCTGACGGCCCATCTGGAGCGGCTGTTGGCGGAGCAGCCGCCGAGTCGTGTGGTCATGGAGACCTGCTCGGAATCGTTCACAGTGGCGAGCTGGGCGAAGGCGCACGGACACGAAATCCGGATTATCCCGGGGTCGGCGGTGCGCGCCCTTGGGGTGGGAGCACGCGGTCTCAAGAACGACGAGCGCGACGCGCGCGTGCTCAGCGACGTCTCGACGAAGGTGGACTTGACCTCCGTCCACGTTCCCTCCGAGCTGTCCCGGGAGCGCAAGGCGCGGTGCACGGCGCGCGAGGCCTTGGTCGAGGCGCGAACCAAGCTGGTCAACACCGTACGCAGCTTTCTGCGCCAGCAAATCAAGCAAGTGCGCTGCACCCCCGACACGCTGCCGGCGAAGGTGCGCAAAGCGCTGACGAGCTCGAGCGAGGGACTGCCCTCCTACATCGAGCAGCTCTTGGTGGCGATCGAGGCGCTGACGGGGCAAATCGACAAGGCCGACGAGGAGCTGAGCGAGCTGGCCAAGCAGGACCCGACCTGCCGCTTGCTGATGACCATTCCTGGCGTAGGTCCGGTCACCTCGATGCGCTTCGTCGCTGCCATCGACGACCCCGGCCGCTTTCGCGGCGGCGAGGAGGTGTGCTCGTACTTGGGCCTCACGCCGGGCGAAAACACCACCGGCTTCAAGACCAAG
Source organism: Polyangiaceae bacterium (assembly GCA_036503835.1). Taxonomy (GTDB): domain Bacteria; phylum Myxococcota_A; class Polyangia; order Polyangiales; family Polyangiaceae; genus PMG-095. The sequence goes on from DASXWF010001233.1 coordinate 1,364, forward strand.
CGCACCGGCATCACCAAGGCCGGGGCGCCCAACGTCCGCAGAACGCTCACCCAGGCTGCCTGGAGCCTGTGGCGCACTCGTCCCGACGACCCCATCGTGCAGTGGGCCCAGCGCGTGGCCGACAGGCGCGGCAAACCCAGGGCCAACACCGCCCTCTGCCGCAAGCTCGCCGCCCTCATGTTCGCCATGTGGCGCACCGGCCAGCCTTACAATCCAAAGCACCGCGAGCGCACCCAAGCTGGCGAGCCATCGACGAAAGCCATCGCTATGCCGGCATAACCCGCGCGCCACACTCGTTTGCCCGTTTCGGAGTCTTTCCGCGACGGCTGTCCAAAAGCGGTGACCGCGAGCGTGCCCGCCGGGACTCGACTCATCCTCGAGCCACCCCGTTTGCCACGAATGCGGCCCGCTTTCGGACCCCCTCCTGCGTCTCGAACGCGAATAGTCGATTGAAGACAGCTCGGAGCGGCGGCCCTCGAAACGGTCTCTCCCTCGGACGGACAAACACGCTGCCCGTCTTTGTGCCGACTTTTGCCTGGACTGCCAGGCCACTTCATAGTCGGGCACGCGTACGTCCCAGA
>DASXWF010001234.1:0-9157 GCA_036503835.1 Polyangiaceae bacterium
AGGAGTGACAGCGGCGTCCGTGCACCGCAAGCCGAGCTCGCGCCGCTCGCCAGCACCGCGAGGCCGACCGCTCGCTGGAACCAAGGGTCTTGCCGCTTCTTCGAGGACGCCCGCTTCCCACGCATCACGAGCCGTCATTACCACGAGACCGCGCCACGGCGGCGAACCGCGCGCCGCCCTCCCGCCAATCGGCGGCCCTGCTCACGCCTTGTTCTGCGCCTCGACGGCGTCCGCAGCGGTAGCACGGGGCTCGGAGGCATTCGTGCGCTCGAGACGGGTGTGCAGGGCCGCGTGATCGGTGAGGTCGAGGCGCAGCGGCGTCATCGAGATGAATCCGTGATCGATGGCCCAGCGATCGCTGCCCTCCTCGGTCTCCTCGATCGGATAGACCGTGAACCAGTAGTGCGTGCGCCCCATCGGATCCTTCGCGGGCACGACCTTACCGTCGTAGTGGCGCACCGACTGACGCGTCCAGAGCGTGCCGCGGGGCTCGACCGGAAAGTTCACGTTCACGAGTCCGAGCGCCGGGTCGGGCAACAGCGTCTTCAGAACGTCGGCGACGTACGGCTTCAAGCGCTCGAAGCTCGGCTCGTCGTTCGGCGGCATCAGAGTGCTGAGCGCGATCCCGCGACTCTCCATCAAAGCGGCCTGCTTCGCGCCGGCCAGCGTCCCGGAGTGCCACATTCCGTTGCCGATGTTCGGGCCGAGGTTGATGCCCGAGAGGACCACGTCCGCCTTGCCCGCAACCGCGAATCCGATCGCTACGCAGTCGGCGGGCGTGCCGTCGACACGAAACGCATCGAAACCTTGGACCGGCGTGCGCCGGTAGGACAAAGGGCGACTGTGCGTCACGGCATGCCCCGACGAGGAGCGTTCGTGATCCGGCGCGACGATGGTCACCGTGCCGAACTCGTGCGCCACCTGCGCCAAAGCCAGGATTCCGGGGCTGTACACGCCGTCGTCGTTCACGATCAGGATCTTCATGTTCACCGGTATGGTTCGTGCAGTCGATTCGTGGCAAGCGCCCGCGCCGTGGCGTTTTTGCTCGAAGAGCTCGCATGCGCATCACCTTGCTTCACAACGAATCTGCCGGAAGCGAAGATCATGCCCGCGAGGATATTGCAGCCGCATTGCAGCGCGCCGGCCACCATCTCGTCGATGTCGCTACACGGGTGGAGGATCTCGTGGCCACCATCGACCGAACGCCCTGCGACCTGGTCGTGATCGCGGGGGGAGACGGGACCGTGAGTCGGGCGGCCTGCACGCTCGCGGGCCGGCGCGTGCCGCTCGGCATCCTCCCGCTCGGAACAGCCAACAACACCGCGAAGAGCCTGGGTCTACCGAGCGGAGAGCCGGACCTGGACGCGCTGATCGCCGGCTGGGAAGGCGGAAGCTTCCGGGATCTCGACCTCGCGACGTTGCAGGAAGGCGACCGCATCGAGCCGTTTTCCGAGTGCGTCGGCTGGGGCATCTTCCCGGACGTGATTGAGAAGGCGAACGAGCTTTCGCTGCCCGAGCAGCGCGAGCACACGCTCGAACGCGACCGCCGGGTCTTCCGTTCGGTGATCGAACGCGCCAAGCCGAGCGGCTTCCGGATCACCGCCGGCACGGAGACCATCGCCGGCGACTACTTGCTCGTCGAGATCGTCAACATTCCGAACCTCGGCCCGCAGCTCGAGCTCTCGCCCGACAGCAATCCGAGCGACGGCAAGCTCGAGCTCGTCGTGGCCGCCGAGGCGGACCGGGCGGCTCTGCTCGAGCTCACACATACCGGCAAGCTACCCGACGGCACGCGGCTGGCGACCGTTCGCGGCGAACGCTTCAGCGTGCAGACCGACAGGGCGAGCTACCACCGTGACGGCAAGCTACTGTCGCGCGACGGCTCCGCGCAGGAATTCTCGATCGCGGTCGAGCCGGCGGCGATACGCCACCTGAATCCGCGCGCTCAGAGGTAACGGACTTCGCCGAGCGGCAGGACGCGCGTGGCGACCGGCGAGGACTGCAGCGCGCTGCGCTCGAACTCGGAAAGACAGTACTCCACTTGAACCCGGAGCTCGCCCCGGAGCAGCGTGATCCCGAACGACGGCTGGCGACCCGGGTAGCGCAGCGTGCTGCCGGCGGCGCGAATGAAGATGGGCGTGCCGTGATGGACGCGCACGTCGTGCGCGATGAAGAACACGTTGATGCGCCCGAGGATTTGATTGCAGAGCTCGCCGACGAGATCTTCGAGGTGTTCGACGCGCGGGGGGCGGGCCCCGGGAACCAGCGCCTCGTGCAACGACGCCGCGTCGGCGCGCGACATGCCGACCGACACGTGCCCGGCGATGCCGCCGGCGAACGGGATCACGGCGTTCACCTCGGCGAGCGACGACTCGTTGGCGACGAGGAACGCCCCGCCGTCCACGCGGAAATCACCCAGCGAGTGGAGCACCTCGAGCGCGGCGCTCTTGATGGCGTCGGCGACCGCAGGCGGGTAGAAATGATCGGCGAGGAGCTCGGTGATCGCTCCGCGCAGCGCGTCGCGCCGGAACGGCTCGGGGATCAGGCTGTCGGGACCGCGGCCGCCGGAACGCGAGGAGGCCGCGCCGCCGCCTTCGGAGAGCGCGCCCCAGATGATGCGCACGTCCGGGGCGAATTCCCGCACTTCGGCCAGGAAGGTGAGCCCGTCCGTGCGCGTGGCGGCGGCGCTGGCGATGATCAGCGCGAGCTTCGGGCTCGCGCGCACGAACTCGAGCGCGGCCGCCAGCGTCGGCACCCAGATCACGCGGAAACCGAGCTCGTCGAGCTCCTCCATCACGCCCGTGAGGACGCCGTGCGCGGAATCGACGACCAGGATCTGTTTGTTCGAGCTCAACTGTCTTTCCCCCCGGCGGACTCCGCCGCTCCCGCAAGCGAGGACGGAGCTCTGCCGAACAGTGCTTTTTCGATGGCCTTCCAGATGATCTCGGGGCGTACCGGCTTCAGGATCCAGGCGTTGGCGCCGGCGCTCCTGCCCTCCTCGGCGCGCGTGCGCGCGGCGTCGGAGGTGAGCACGAAGATCGGCGTGTCGCGGTACTGCGGAATCTTCCGGAGCTCCTGCACCATGCTGATCCCGTCCATGACCGGCATGTGGATGTCGACCACCACCAGGTCCACGGGGTTCTCGCGGGCTCGCCAGAGGCCCTCGCGGCCGTCCTCGGCCTCGATCACTTTCACGCCCTTGGCTTCGAGCGGCGCGCGGAGCTGCGCTCGAACCAGGTGAGAATCATCGACGATCAGGATTTTCCACGTCATCGGTTGTACGCGGCTCCGCGCAATCGGCTCGGGGGAACGCCAGTGAGCCCCGAGTCACAATACGGCCAGGTCGTTCCAAGCCTTAGCTCCGGTACGCGCGGTCCGGTGGTTGGAGGTGGGAGCTCCTGCGACACGGACTCGACATCGAGCCCGGGCGGGTCCAGCATGCGCGCCGTGATCGACGGTGCGGACCCGAGCTCGGCGGTCCTCGGAGCGAGGCAACCGGCGCGCGCCTTCGCCTGGTCCGACCACCCCGAGCCTCACGCGGCGCGCCGCCGCGAGCTGCTCGCCGGGCACCCGGAGATCAAGGAGCTCTACGGCCCCTGCCCGCGCACCAAATACGTCTGCACCGCGCTCGTCGCGGTGCAGATCGGCGCGGCCTACGCGTTGCGCGACGCTTCCTGGTGGTGGATCGTGCTCGTCGCCTACCTCTTCGGCGGGCTCGTCAATCAGGCGTTGCTGCTCGCGATCCACGAGCTCAGCCACAACCTCGCGTTCCAGAAGCCCTGGCACAATCGGCTGTTCGCCGCGTTCATCAACCTGCCGGTCGGAGTACCGGTCTCGGAGACCTTCCGCTACTACCACCTGCTCCACCACGCCCATCAGGGCGACGCGCGGCTCGACACCGATCTCCCGACGGCGCTCGAAGGGCGCCTGGTGCAGGGCCGCCTCGGCAAGAGCCTCTGGCTCGCCGGACAAGGCTTCGCGTACGCGCTGCGCCCGCTGCTGGTGCACCCGAAGAAGCCGACCCCGGCCGAGGTCTCGCAGTTTCTGGTGCAGCTCGCGTTCAACGCCGCGATCTACTACTTCTGGGGAGCGAAGGCGCTCGCGTACCTACCCATCAGCTCGCTGATCGTGATGGGACTGCACCCGGTGGCGGGCCACTACATCTCCGAGCACTACGTGTTTCGGCCCGGGCAGGAGACGTACTCGTATTACGGGCCGCTCAACCGCATCACCTGGAACGTCGGCTATCACAACGAACACCACGATTTTCCGTACATCGCGGGCTCGCGCCTCCCGCAGCTCCGCCGCCTCGCGCCCGAGTTCTACGACGGCCTCTTGCACCACGAATCGTGGACCAGGACCCTGTGGGACTTCGTGGGACGCCCGGGTCTCGGCGGGTACAGCCGTGTGAAGCGCCGCGGTCGCGGGGCCGCGACGCCGCGAAGCAACGACGAAACCGTGGTGCTCGACAGCTCGGCCTAGCGCGCCGCTCAGAAGCGGCCCGTGACCCCGACCCGATCCCAGCTCGCGTACGGAACGACGTACGTCGCGTCCGCTTTCTTGCTCTTGTTCATTCCGAGCACGAGCATCGTCACTCCGGCCGCGATGCCCACGCCGCCCACCGCGAAGCCGACGATCGCGAGCGTCTGTTTCGACGTCGCTTCGTCCATCTTCTCTTCCGCCTCGTCCCGGCCGGGGCCCGGCGGAATCGTGCACTCCTCGCGCGAGCCGCCGCACAGGGCGTCCGCGTCGTCTGCCGACTTGCCCGCTCCGATGATGAAGAAGGTGCCGAGGCCGAGCCCCACGACACCCACGCCGAGCGAGATGTAAGCGGGGACCGTGAGGCTGCTTCCGGAGGTCCCCTGATCGGCGGTCGGCTCCGCCGTCGTCGGACTCGGCGTGGTTGCAGGCGTCACGGCGGCCGGGGCAGCCGCGGCGGTCGCGTTGAGCCGAATCAGAACCTCCTCGTGCTGGCCTTCGCTCAGCGTGACGCGCACGTCGCCGCTGTCCTTGCCGGGGCCCGCCGCACGCACCACGTGCTCCCCCGGGTTCGCGGGAGCCGGAATGCCGACGAGCGCCGGCGCGATCTTCGCTCCGTCCAGGGTCACGTCCACGCTCTCGCCCGCATTCACGCCCTCGAGCTTGATGGCGAGCGACGGCACGCGCGGCTCGAGGCTCGCCAGCTTGCCGGGCGCCTCTTCGATCGCGCGCTTCACGGCGGGGTGGGCCCCCGGCGGCACCGTTTCACGCTTCAGCTTGAGGTACGTCTCGCGCGCCTCCACGAGTTGCCCGAGCTTCACCTGACACTGCGCGATGTACGAGAGGTGAACCGGCGAATGGACGAGCGATTCGGCGCGCTGGAACATCGCCAGCGCGTCCGGATACTTCCCGGCGTCGAACGCGTCTGCGCCCGCCGTCGCCGCCGACCGGGCGCCGGCTCGTTCCTGATCCGTCTCGGCCAGCGCGTGGGGCGCGCTCGCGGCAACGCCGAGACACAAAAGGACGGATACGACCGAGGGACGAAGGCGCCGCGACCGGGCCGCCAGCGTGGGAGTTTCTGCGCGCATTGCAGTGCGACGCTATCACGCGAGGCTCCGGACCGGGAGCCCGGTCGAGGCCCGGAGCGCCACGTTCGAGCACGCTAAAGCAGCCGCGTTCCGAGGCCGTCTTACAAGAAGGCTAGAACTCCGAAGGGCGCCGAGTGTGTGGATGTGCGCTCGCGGCGGGCTCGCGGTAACCCCGCTGCCCGTTCGCGACCGAACACTGCTGTCGGAGATTTTGCCTTTCTTCGGGATTTCCTGCGCTTCGTCGCTCGTGCCCTCCCCAGAGTCCTAAGCAGCTGGCGTTGGCCTCGCCAGAGCACTCGCGCGGCTTTCGGTCTCCCATGCCGATCGTGATCTGCTCCTCCAAGGACTCTGACAGTAGTGCTAAGCTCTGGTGGCGTCCGCTTCCTCGGCACCCGTATGTCGCTTCAGCCCGGACAGATTCTCGACAACAAGTACCGCGTCGTGCGCCTGATCGGCGAAGGGGGCATGGGCGCCGTCTTCGAGGGCGAAAACACGCTCATCAAACGCCGCGTGGCCATCAAGGCCCCGCACGCGCAGGCTGCCGGTCACGAAGCGACGCTCGTGCGTTTCGAGCGCGAGGCGCAAGCCGCGGGACGCATCGGCAGCGATCACATCCTCGAGATCATCGATCTCGGGGTGCTGCCGGGCGGCGAGCGCTACATGGTGATGGAGTTCCTCGAAGGGGAACCGCTCAGCGGGCGCATTCGGCAGCATGGCCGGCTCAGCCCCGCGCAGCTCTATCCCCTGATGCGCCAGGCGCTGGTGGGGCTTCAGGCCGCGCACCGGGCCGGCATCGTGCACCGCGATCTCAAGCCCGACAACATCTTCATCCTGAACCAGAAGCTCGGCCACAAGGACTTCGTCAAGCTCATCGATTTCGGCATCTCGAAGTTCAACGTGCTCGGCGGCGACATGGCGATGACGCGCACCGGCGCCGTGATGGGCACGCCGTACTACATGTCGCCGGAGCAGGCGAAGGGCGCCTCCAACATCGACGCGCGCAGCGACATCTACACGATGGGCGTGATCGCGTACGAAGCACTCGCCGGCCAGGTGCCGTTCGACGGCAGCACCTTCAACGAGCTGATGTTCAAGATCGTGCTGTCGACTCCGCGGAGCCTCGCGGAGACGGTACCGGGCACCGACTCGCAGGTGATCGCCCTGATCGACAAGGCGATGGCGCGCGAGCCGGCCGATCGCTACCAGTCGGCCGAAGAGTTCATCACGGCGCTCGATAACTGGGCGGCGGCCACCGGCATTCCGGCGACGGGCTCGCCGTTCATCCCGCAGCGCGGCGCGCTCGAGGTCCAGAAGCCCGCCGCCACGTCCAACGTCAACACCGGCGTCGTAGCCCGCACGGGCAGCAGCTGGGCAAGCTCGCAGACGGGCGATTCTCCCGCGCAGTCCGGCAAGAAGAAGCTCGTCGTCGCCGCCGCGGCCGGCGTCGCGATCACGCTCGCCGGCGTCGCGCTCGCGATCAAGCTCTCCGGCGGGGACGCCAAGCCTTCCCCCGAAAGCGCCGCGTCGAGCGAAGCCTCGGCCGTGGCCGCGGCACCGCCGCCGGCACCCGCGACACCCGAGCCCACCAAGCCCACGGCAGAGCCGCTTGCGCCCGCGCCCGCGACGTCCGAGCCCGCCGTTCCGGCACCCGCGGCGTCGAGCTCCGCCGCACCCGCCGTGGCTCCTTCGTCACAAGCTCCCGCGGTCGCCGTTCGCAGGGGGGTCGCCCCGCGCGGTCCGGCGCCGCAGCCGAAAACCCAGCCCACCCAACAGAACCCCGCACCCAGCCCGAAGACCAAAGAGCGAGAATTCGGTTACTGATCCCGAACCGTTACTTGGATGGAGCGCGCATGAGACGTATCGGAGTAAGCCTTTCTGTCACCGTTCTGCTCGGCGTACCTTATTTGGGCCTCAACGGCTGCGTCGGATCGAGCGAGATCAAGTACGTGGACGCAGGCGCGGGAGGTGAGGACGACGGCAGCGGCGGGACCGGCGGGACCGGCGGCAGCGGGACGAGCGGCAAGGGCGGGAATCCGTCCGGCGGTTCCACGGGCAAGGGCGGGACGACCGGCCAGGGCGGCTCGGCCGGCAAAGGCTCGAGCGGCGACGGCGGCGACGACACGGGCGGCACCAGCGGGAGCGGCGGCGAAGGTGGCGTCGTCGATCCCGGCTGCCTCGAAACCGGTTGTCCGGTGGGCAAGTACTGCGACGGCGATACCCGCACCTGCGAGGATCTGAAGGCTGCCGGCGAGGAGTGCGAGCAGACCCAGCAGTGCGAGGACCCGCTCGACTGCCGCGACGGCGTGTGCTGCGAGGAGCGCGAGTGTCCGGCCTGTCAGAACTGCGGCAGCGACGGAACGTGCTCGATCACGGTGACGAGCGAGGTGGACTCGACCGGCAACGAGTGCGAAGGCGCGAACAGCTGCGACGCGGACGGCAACTGCAAGAGCGTGCTGGGAGAGAGCTGCGGCGACGGCGACCAGTGCGTCTCCGGGAACTGCGTCGACTCGCTGTGCTGCCAGGAGTCGGAGTGCGGCGAGTGCGTCAACTGCGGGCCTGACGGCACGTGCAGCGTCGCGGTCCAGAACGAAGACGACGTCTCGAGCATGTGCAACGGCCAGACCACGTGCGGCAACGACGGCAGCTGCGTCGAGCGCTGGCGCCTGGTCGGCTCCACGCTGACCAACTACGCGTTCCGCACGAACTTCGTGGCCACGGTCGGCAGCGGCATCTACTTCGGAAACGAAAGCAACGGAGACGGGGCGCAGTACCACAAGGTGTTCGACGTGGGCACGGGCGTGTTCAGCGACACGCCGATCACCGACGAGTACTGCTACTGCGGCTACGGCGGAACGGCCGTTTCGGACGACACCCGCATCTACTACTTCGCGAACGACGGCGTGAGCTACACCCCGGGTGCGAGTGCCTGGTCCACGATCTCCACCTACCGGAGCAGCCAATTTTACGACGGCGAAGCCGCCACCGCGTACGTCAGCGGGCGCATCTACCGCGTCAGCGGCAGGACCTACGACGACCGGGTCGCGTACTACGACGTGATGACGGGCACGTACGTCACGACCGGACTCACGCCCCATCCCATCGTCGGCGCGACCGACGGTGCCTGCGCAGGCGCGGCGGGCGGCAAGCTCTACGTGTTCGGCTGGGGGCCGGTCGTTTCGGAGTACGACACCCAGCGCAACACCTGGACCACGACGGCGGAGGACCCGAACGCTCCGGAGTCTTGCTACGAGGAGAACGTCCCGCTCTGGGGCGAGTATCTCGCCTACGCCTACCGCTACGGCGGCACCATCAAGCTCTTCAACGTGACCACTCGCCTCTGGGAAGAAGGTGGCATCCCGCTGCCGGCGGGCCTCGAGCAGAACAAGGCCGTGGTGGTGGGCACGAACCTGTACGTGATCGGCTTCCGCGAGTCGGACCGCCAGGTCGTCATCTACCGCTACATGCTCTGAGACCGACCCCGAGGTCCCGCCGCACCGGCTTCGAGCCTGCGCGGTGGGCTCACTTCGAAGTCTAGTGCACCGCGCATGAGATGCGCGCAATCATCGCAAGCGATGATTGGCCCTGCTTCG
>DASXWF010001235.1:0-1732 GCA_036503835.1 Polyangiaceae bacterium
CGGCGCGCTCGTCACCGGCGGCGTGCTCCTGCTGTGGCGCCGGACCGATCCGATGTCGCCCGGCGTCTCGGGCGCGCTCGCGGGTCTGGCGGGGGGCATGGGCAGCGCGCTGGCGTTCGGCGTCGCGTGCCCGAGCCACGAAGCCTGGCATCTGTGGCTTTCGCACGGGGTCGTGGTGGTGGCGCTGGTGGTGTTGGGCGGGGCGGTGGGTCGGCGCTTGCTCGCACCGTGAAGATCCCCGGCCGTTTCATCGATTACGCCATCTGGGCCGCCATCGGCGTCGCCTTCCTCGTGGTGATCCGCCGCCGCTCCTCCGGTCCGGAGGAGGGCGCGCGCGCCGCCGCCATCGACTTGCCGCTGGTCGGCCAGGAGGGACGCTTCAAGCTCGCCGATCACCGGGGCAAGCCCGTGGTGCTCGAGGTGTTCGCGAGCTGGTGCGGCGCCTGCCAGCGCGCGTCACCGGTGCTCGCCGAGGTCTACCGCGCTCACGATCCGAACGAGGTCGCCTTCGTCGGCGTGAGCCTCGACGACACGATGGCGGTGGCCGCCGGCATCAAGCAGCGCTGGGGGATTCCCTACTCGGTGGCGCTCGACAACGGCAGCGTCGCCCGCGATTACAACGTGTCGCTTCTGCCGACGCTCGTCGTCATCGGCCGCGACGGGCTGGTGCGGCACACCTCGACGGGCGTGCCGTCCAAGGCCGAGCTCGAACGCTGGATCGCGGAGCGCTGAGAACGCTCTGTCCGCTCAGGGGCTCGCGGCGGGAGCGGGGGCGGGAGGCGGCGCGGTCGTCGGCTTCGGAGCGAGCCGAATCACGGGGTGAGCGCCGGAGCCGCCCGGGGCGGCAGAGCCCAGGGTGATCACCGAGCTGCCCGGCACCGGCTGGAAGTGCACGGAGTTCTCCTCGGGAGGCGCGGCCTTGAAGCTGCCGTCGTCCGGCACCCGAGAGACGACCTTCCAGATCGAGCCTTCGCGCTCGAGCTTGACGATCGAGACCTGCTTGCCTTCCGGCGTCACGCTGGTCACACGCGCGGTGGCGCCCGTCGGCTTGCGCTCGAGCAAGGCCGCCGTGCTGTCGACGCTCTTCTCGTGCTTCTTGCGGCTCATCGCGCAGTCCTGCGGCTTGGCCTCGCAAGCCGCCTTGGCCTTCTGAACGTCGGCGAGAGCGTCGCCCTTCGCGAGCTCGATCGCCCCGGCGTAGTCGAGCTGGAGCAAGCGCTGCTGCATCTCGAGCGCGGCGTCCTTGGGATCGCGCGCGAGCTCCTCGGTCTTCACCGCGCGCGGGCGCCGCGTCTCGCGCGGCGGGTGGTAGTTGCAGGCCATGCGCGCGAACAGCCAGAGCGCGATGGTGACGAGCGCCATCACGCCGAGCATCGAGAGCGTCAACTTGTCGGGCGCGTCGATCTCCGCCTCGGAGCTGGGGATCGGGGGCTTCGGGCGCTTGCCCTTCCGCGGACGCTCGCGGCGTCTCTCGGGGGCTTCTCGGGTATCCGTTGCGTCGGCCTCGCTCGCCATGGGCGCGTTTTGAAACCACGAGGCCTACCTCGGCGCAACCCCACGCGCGCGCTTTCCCGAGAAATAGGCAGGAAACTCGGGGCGGTCCCCGGCCGATGCAGAGCCTGTGCGACGGTTCCTCGCCCTGCTTTTCGCCGGCTGCTCGGCCGGTGTCCCCCTCCCTCCGCAGGCCGCGGCCCTGAACGCCGCCGGCGTCCAGGCGCTCGAACGGGGCGAT
>DASXWF010001236.1:0-1664 GCA_036503835.1 Polyangiaceae bacterium
CTTGCCGCTCGAGCCGCTCGCGCCTGAACCCGCGCGTCCCCCATTGCCGGACCCGCCGTTACCTGTACTTGCTCCACCACTACCCGACGCACCCGCATTGCTGCCTGCGGCTCCACCTTTCCCACTCTTGCCGGACCCGGCGGCCCCCGAGCTCCCGGCTGTCCCGCCACTCGGCTCGTCGTCGATCGTTCCCGTGTCTTGGGAACAGCTCGCCAACGCCAGCACCGCCAGCACACCGGCCCTGAAAACGAACGTCGTACGGGTCATGCGCGCGATTTCTCCACCAGGCACGTTCCCCGAGTCGGCTGGAACGGCTCAGCGAGGCGGATACCCGCTGCACGAGGAAAGTTCGAGCCGAGGCGTTCGCCGCCACATCGGCTCTGGTTGCCCACCTCTGGGCTCGTGATAGGGAAGGCTTCCGTGACTTGGACGGAGGACGCCTGTCTTGAATGAGACGAAGCTCCTGGGCGGCGGGACGGAACTCGCCGGTGAGTGGAAAGTGGAAGAGCTGATCGGCCGCGGCGGATCTGCGGCGGTGTATCGCGCGCATCGCAGCGACGGCACGCCCGGTGCGGTGAAAGTGATGCACCCCCAACTGGCGCTGAACGAACACTGGGTCCGCCGTTTTGCCCGCGAGGTTGCGCTGCTCCGCAAAAATCCGCATCCCGGCGTCGCGACCGTCCTCGACGTCGGAGAAGTCGGCGGCACGCCGTTCTACGTGATGGAGCTGCTCCAGGGGACGTCGCTCGAGGCGCTCCGCTCGAGCCGCGGCGGTTTCCTGCCGGTGGACGAGACGCTGCGCCACGCCGACGCCGTGTTGGAGGTGCTCGCGTTCGTACACGAGGCGGGCATCGTGCATCGCGACATCAAGCCGTCGAACCTTTTTCTCACCGAATCCGGCGCGATCAAAGTGCTCGACTTCGGCATCGCGAGCGGCGCGCTCTCGGGCGAACACACGACCACCGGCGGGATCCTGGGCACGCCGGCGTTCATGGCCCCGGAGCACGCACGCGGTCGACTGGATTTGGTCGATCGGCGCTCCGACCTGTGGTCGCTCGGCGCAAGCTTGTTCTTCCTGATCACCGGCCACCCCGTGCACGTCGCGCAGACGGAGAACGAGCGACTCGGCCTCGCCATGGCAAGGCCCGCTCGCCGCCTCCGGCACGTCTCGCCGCAGGTTCCGGCAGCGGTGGCAGAAGTCGTCGATCGCGCCCTCGCCTACGATCCGAACGAACGGTTCCAGACGGCGCTCGAATTTCGCGACGCTCTGCGGAAAGCAGCCATCGCCCCGCTGGAAGCGGAGTTCGCCGATCAAACCCAGTCGGACAGCGCGGAGTGGCCTGTGCCGCGAGCACCCGTCGCTGAGCGCTCGAAGTTCCCGGCCGTCTACGGCTTGGCGCTCGCCGCTCTCGCCGTCATCGCTTGGCTGGCGCTCGCCTCACGTCCTGGCGCGACTCAGCCCAAGCCCGAGTCGGCGTCGATCCCGCGCGCCGAGGAGACTCGCACCCCCCCAGTAGTACCTGCAACGGTCTTGACCGTATCCTCCGCCGTGAGCGTCCCGCCGCGGACGAGCACCCCATCACCGCCGGTAGCGGCAGTTGAGCGCCGGCCGCTACGCAAGCAAGCTGCTTCGGCACGGCGCACGGCGGTGCCGTCGCTTGCAG
>DASXWF010001237.1:0-1590 GCA_036503835.1 Polyangiaceae bacterium
AACCCGCCCCGCCGTGACTCCAGCGGCAACGGCCCGCGCTTCAACTCGAACGGCCCGCGTTTCGACGCGAACCGGCCGCGCCGAGACTCGAACGGTCCGCGCTTTTCCGACGGCCCGCGCCGCGACTCGAACGGTCCGCGCTTCCAGTCGGATCGTCCCCGTCGCGACTCGAACGGCCCGCGCTTCGACGCGGACGTCGCGCAGCCTGCGGCGCCGCGCGCTCCCTCGCCGCCGCCTCGGAGCATCCCGCTCACTCCCGAACGCGAAGCCGCGATCGAAGCGTCTCCGTTCCGCGCCCTCGGCATTTCGCCGCCCGTGGTGCGAGCGCTGCTCGACGAGAACTACAGCTCCCCCACCCCCGTTCAGGCCAAGGTGATTCCGGGCGCGGCCAGTGGTCGCGACGTCCTCGCCAGCGCTCAGACGGGCACGGGCAAGACGGCCGCGTTCGTGCTGCCGCTCCTGCACCAGCTCGCCGCCGACACGGCTCCCGGCGAGGGCATTCACGCGCTCGTGCTCACCCCCACCCGGGAGCTCGCCGCGCAGATCGCCGAGCGCGTTTCCGCGTACGGCCGCTACCTCGGGATCCGGCACGCCGTCGTCTACGGCGGCGTGAACCAGAAGCGCCAGGAGCGCGATCTCGCGCAGCACCCGCGGCTGCTCGTCGCGACGCCGGGCCGCCTGCTCGATCTGATGCAGCAGGGTCTCGTGCGGCTCGGCCAGGTCCGCCACTTCGTGCTCGACGAGGCGGATCGCATGCTCGACATGGGCTTCATCCACGACGTGCGGCGCATCAGCGCGGCGGTTCCGAAGGAAAAGCAGACGCTGCTGTTCTCGGCGACCGTCCCGGGCCCGATCGAGTCGCTCGCGAACGGCCTGCTCCGCGATCCGGTGCGCGTCGACGTGACTCCCAGCGTGAAGTCCGCGGAGACGGTGGAGCAGTCCGTCGTCTTCGTCGCGCGCGATCAGAAGAGCGCGCTGCTCGAGCGCCTGCTGCAGAAGAGCGACGTGGAGCGAGCGATCGTCTTCACGCGCACCAAGCACGGCGCCAACCGCCTCTCGCAGCGGCTCGAGAAGCTCGGCATCGGCGCGCCGGCCATCCACGGCAACAAGTCCCAGAACGCGCGCGAGCGCGCCCTGGCCGGCTTTCGCGGCGGAAAGACCCGCATCCTCGTGGCGACCGATCTCGCCGCGCGCGGCATCGACGTCGACGGCATCTCGCACGTCATCAACTTCGACCTGCCGAACGAGCCCGAGAGCTACGTGCACCGCGTCGGCCGCACCGGCCGCGCGGGCGCCCGGGGCCAGGCCATCTCGTTCTGCGATCGCGACGAGCGGGGCCTTTTGCAGGACATCGAGCGCCTCTTGAAGAAGCGCATCCAGGTCCTCGACGCCGGCGGCATCTGAGGCCTGACGAGGAGAGTAGCGGACCCGCGGCGTCGAGGCGCCAGAAGGACGCCAGGGCCCGCTAGAGGATCTTCTAGAGCGACAAACGGTTCGATCCTAGTCGAACTGCCTAGAAAGAGTGGCGAGCGTGGGGGGAGGCTCCGCCGAAGTTGCTTCGGCGGAGCGGGGCGGCGCGTGCCGCCCCCA
>DASXWF010001238.1:0-2247 GCA_036503835.1 Polyangiaceae bacterium
CGCCTGCACAAGGCGGCATTGCTCATCACCGGCCTCGGCATCGGCGACCGCCAGCTCGAATGGCTCACGCGAGCGCCCGCGTACCTCGATCTCGACAACCTGCCGACGCGCGCGGACCCGAACCACGACGCCGTCGGCGCCTTCCGGCGCTTTCGGCAGCTGGCGGCGTTCCACGAACTCCGAAAGAAGCTGCCGAGCTCGGCCGTCGATCTGTTCGACGTGTTCCGCGCGGAAACGCTCCCGCAAGCGATCGAACGCCTGGCCCTCGCGACCGGCTGGCAGCCGGGCGTGATCGCCGCCTTCCTCGGCCCCGCCGGATTCGCCGTCAAGAGCCCCGACCAGCTGCGCCCCGCGGCAGACGCGACCGAGGAGCCCTTGCTGCTGCGGCTCGCGCGCGCGATGGATCTGGAGCGACGCGCCGGAGTAGCGCCTCAGACGCTGTTCGCCTGGGCGGCGGGGACGCCGGACGCCGACAGTGCGGCCGCGATCGTTCAGGTCGTCAAGGCTCGCTACGACGAGAAGCGCTGGCTCGAGGTGGCTCGCTCGCTCAACGACCCGCTGCGCATCGAGCGGCGCGAGGCGCTCGTCGCCTACCTGCTGCCGCGCATGCGCGAGCTCGGCGTGACCACGCGCAACCGCCTGTTCGAGTACTTCTTGATCGACGTGGACATGAGCCCCTGCATGCTCGCGTCGCGGATCCAGCTCGCGATCGCCGCGGTGCAGACGTTCTTCCAGCGCTGCCTCATGAACCTCGAGGCGCGGGTGCCGCCGGGGCTGATCGACGAAAACGACTGGAAGTGGCTCAAGAATTATCGAGTCTGGGAAGCGAACCGAAAGATCTTCCTCTATCCGGAGAACTGGATCGAGCCCGAGCTCCGCGACGACAAGACGCCGCTCTTCGAGCAGCTCGAACGCAGCGTGTTGCAGCAGGAAATCAAGAGAGAGAACGTGGAGAACGCGTTCGCCGACTATCTCCAGGGCCTCGACGAGATCGCTCGTCTCGACGTCCGCGCCGTCTGGTTCGAGCGGCGCAAAGGAGCCGCGCTCGAGCCGCGCAGCCCGGCCGTCGTGCGCCTTGCGCGCGCCGCGCCGGCGGCAGAGCCCCTGCGCTCCGAGTGGGAGCACGGCACCTACCACGTGTTTGCGCGCACCTTCAACGCGCCGTACGTCTGGTACTACCGAAGGCTCGAGCGCGGGCGCGCCTGGACGCCGTGGGAGAAGGTCGACGCCGACATCGAGAGCGAACACCTCTTGCCCGTGATGTTCCACGGTCGCCTGCACCTCTTCTGGACGGTGTTTCGCGAGGTCAATCAGCCGACGCCCAAGCTCGACCGCGGCGAGAACAAGGGCCCTCCGCCCGAGATCGGAAAGGACTGGGAGATCCAGCTTGCTTACTCGGTGTTCGATCGAGGCCGCTGGTCGCGCAAGCGCCTCTCCGATCGCGGCGCACGCGACGTGATCCACGCTATCGTGATCACCGATTCGCCGGCCGGCAGACCAAGGGAGAAGCATGTCGCGGGCAGCGCCGCGCTCTCGCCCGCCGACTACCTGCTGCGCGCGCACCTGCCCGAACCCGGGCGGCTCGAGATCCATCTCCACCGACGCAGAGTCGCGAGCCAGCCCTTCGCCGCCCTGCTGCGCGCCAAGCCGCTGCTCCAGGCTCTCACGCCCGTGATGCTCGAGAACTCGACGGTGGACGTGGTCGGCATGTTCGAGCTCGACGGCTGCAATGGCGCGCTGCTGCTCGGCGGCGTGTCCCGAGATCCCGTCAAACGCGTGATCGTCCAGGGGGCGAGCGGCCAGGCACGCCAGCAGCTGCGCGCCCGCGCGGGTCGCGGCAAGCGCCACGCGAAAGCGGTGGTGGCCGCGCCGCCGCGAGAGCCCGTGGCGCGTCCGTTCCACGTGAGATCGGGTGGCCAGCTCGACGTTCCCTCGAACTATCGGGTGGACGGAATGGGTTACTCACCGCCGCCGCGCGCGAGCGGCGCGTTGCTCACGCTGCGCGCGGGCAGCGGCCGCGGCCTGAGCTCCGTGCTGGCGCGCGCGCCGCACTCGTTTCGCGGCGTTCACTTCGTGCCCGTGGAAGACGCCCTGCGCCCTTCCTCCGGAGAGCTCGCGCCGTTCTTCTTTCAGGATCGGTTCCGGAGCTACTTCGCGCGGCCCGTGTACGCGGGTTACCGGCCGCCGCAGCTCGTCGCCTACCCGCTCGTCGGGCGGCTCGCACCCGCGGCACGAACGACCGGCCCG
>DASXWF010001239.1:0-5109 GCA_036503835.1 Polyangiaceae bacterium
TCGGCGAGGAGGCGATCGGAGTCGGTGTCGTCGCAGCGGGCGAAGCCGGGTGGGTCGGGTTGGGGAGCGGGGGGTGGGGGAGGGAGAGGGGCAGGGGCCGAGGCTGCGCTCGGGGCAGCGGGAGAGTGAGAGGCAGTGGGAGCGGGAGGGGGAGCGGAGGGCGCGGAGGGCGCGGGAGCGGCTGCGGGGGCAGGCGGCGCGCAGGCCGCGACGCCGGCGGCGAGGGTGAGGGTCAGCGTGAGGGGGGAGCGGCGCGCGGCGCGGGGAACGGGCGCGCGCTCGGGCGGGCTTTCAGGTCGCATCGCTCGCGCGCGAGGTGTGCTCTTTGCCGTCGAAGGTGAGGAGGGTTTTCTTGCCGTCGACGATGGTCGAGACGACGACGGGGCGGCGCCAGATGCGGACGAGGGCCGTGAGGGTTTCCTTCGCGTAGTCCGCGCGGAGATCGACGCCGCGGTGGTCGTGGGTCAAGAGGAGCTCGCCGCGGTTTTCGAAGTTCGCGTCTTCGACGTAGACGAAGGGGTTGCCGAAGTTGGTGAGCTGGGAGAGGAGCTTTTCCTTCACCGTGCGGAATTCGCGCGAGGCGATTTCGAAGCGCTCGTTGCGGCTCGACCAGTCGAAGCTGAAGAGCTTGTGCTCGATCGCGAAGTCTTCGGTGAGAAACTCGTCGATGAAGGTGACGTCGTTGTAGAGGGCGCGCACCTCGAAGACCTTGGATTTGCCGAGGCCGAGGCGCAGGTCCCAGTGGCGCTTCTGGTCGAGGTCGTCGCACTCCTCCCACTCGGGGCCGAATTGGCCGCGATCCCAGCGCTCTTCGATGCTGCGGAACAGCTCGACGCCGAGTTTGTAGGGGTTCAGGCGGCCGCTGCTGGTGGCCATGACGCCCGCGTTGTTCTCGGCGTAGTCGACGATTTCGCTCCAGTCGCAGACGTCGCCCGTCATCATTTTCGAGTGCCAGTAGGAGGCCCAGCCCTCGTTCATGATCTTGGTTTCCATCTGCGGGGCGAAGTAGTAGGCCTCGTCGCGCACGATGCTGAGGATGGCGCGCTCCCAGCGCTCGAGGGGCGCGTTTTCGATCAGGAACAAGAGGACGTCTTGCTCGCGCTGGGCAGGGACCTTGCCCTTCTTCTTTTCGCGGGCCTGCTCGATCTTCTTCTTCTGCTCCTCGATGTACTCCTCCGGGTTGATGAACTCCTCCATGTAGTCCTTGGCCCGGAGGCGCGGGACTTCCACGGCTTGCGGCTCTTCCTCCACCTCTTCGTCGCGGCGGCGGCGCACGAAGCGTGACCAGGGGTCGGTGAGGTTCTCGAGCGAGAGGCAGGTGTCGACGAACTCCTCGACGCGGCCGATGCCGTAGCGATCGACGATGCGGCGCACCGCCGCGCCGTGGTTCGCCATCTTGTCGATCCAGCGGCGATTCGGGTCGTAATCGCTGCCGCGGCGGCGGACGGGGTCGGTGATCGGCTCGCCGGCGTCGAGGTCGGTGGAGCGAAAGGAGAAGTTGTTCTTGAAGAAGTCCACGTGGCCGAGCACGTGGCACATCACGAGCTTCTGGTCGGTGAGGCTGTTGCCCTCGAGCAGGTACGCGTACGAGGGGTTGTTGTTGATGACCATCTCGTAGATTTTGGAGAGGCCGTACTCCGCGCTCTTGCTGAGGCGCTCGTACTCCATGCCGAAGCGCCAGTGCGGATAGCGGTTCGGGAAACCGCCGTACGCGGCGATCTCGTTCATCTGGTCGTAGCTCAGCATCTGGAACACGATCGGGAAGAAATCGAGCCCGTGGCGGCGACCGATCGCTTCGATCTTCTCCTGCTCCACGTGCAGGTAGCGAGGCAGGTCGGTCTGGATCGCGAATTGGGGCATTACTTTCCCTTGCCGAGGAACTCTTTGATGCTGCCGACGATCGCGTCGCGATCGCGGATCTCGCTGGTGACGACGCGCTCGTCTTCGCCGAAGTGTTCGCGCAGATCCTTCACGAACTGGCCGGAGCCGTAGGGGCTCTCGACCTGGCCGTACGCGAACATGTTCACGCGCGGGAGCACTTCGTTCTTCAGGATCTCGATGCAGGTCAGGGTGTCGTCCATCGACCAGTTGTCGCCGTCCGAGAAGTGGAAGGGGTAGATGTTCCACTCGTTGGACGGGTAGTGCTGGTCGATGAGCTGGCCGCAGAGCTTGTAGGCGCTCGAGATCATGGTTCCGCCCGATTCCCGCGTGCGGAAGAAGGTCTCGCGATCGACCTCGCGCGCGACTGCGTCGTGGATGACGTAGCGGCTTTCGAGGCCCTGGTACTGGCGGCGCAGCCAGGTGTCGATCCAGAAGCTCTCGATGCGGACGATCTCTTTCTGCTCGTCGCCCATCGAGCCGGACACGTCCATCATGTAGATGATGACGGCGTTCGCGACCGGCTCGAGATCTTCCTTCCACGACCTGAAGCGCCGATCTTCGTGCTGGGGCACGATGATCGGCTCCTTCGGGTTGTAGGCGCCGCTCGCGAGCGCGCGGCGGAGCGCTTCCTTGTAGGTGCGCTTGAAGTGGCGCAGGGACTCGGGACCGACGCGGCGGATGCCGGTGTAGCGATCCTTCGCCGCGACGATGCGGTTCTTGCCCTTGTTTTCGATCGCGGGCAGCTGCAGCTCTTCCCCGAGGATGTCGGCGAGCTCGTCGAGCGTGACGTCGACCTCGAGCACGTGCTCGGACGGGTCCTTGCCGGCCTGACCCGAGCCGTCGTCGCCTTCGCCCTCCTGGCTGCCGACCCCGTCGCCGATTTCTCCCTCGCCCTGTCCGACGCCCCCGCGCTGGCGGTCGCCGTAGATGAAGCGGGGGATGTCGATCTGGGGCAGCGGGATGCTGACGAGATCCTTGCCCTTCCTGCCGATGAGCTCGCCTTGCGAGATGTAGCGGCGGAGATTCTGTCGGATCTTCCCCCGTACGATGGATCGGAATCGAGAATGGTCCTGATCGACCTTCAGGGACATCCGCTACCAGCATGACACATTCGGTGCCCCATGTCTGGGGCGTGATTCCGGCGGGCGGCTCGGCCGGCTGTCCGTCGACCGCGTTGTGCGCATCTGGTAAAAGCCGCGACGTGACGAAAAAGACCAAGAGCCTGCTCCGCTTCCGTTGCACGGGTTGCGGCAATTGCTGCAAGGACCCGCTGCTCCCGCTGACGGACGCCGATGCGAAACGCATCAGCGAGCACACGGGCGACAAGGTGGAGGAGTTCGTGCGCTGGGTCGACCGCTACGGCATCGACATGGACGACGAGCCGGAAGGCTTCGTGATGCTCCGCCAGGGCAAGCGCGTACCCGTGCTCCGCCACACGCGCGGCGCCTGCCATTACCTCGGCGAGGACAACCGCTGCACCATCTACAAGGCGCGCCCGCTCGGCTGCCGCATCTTCCCGTTCGATCCGACCTTCAAGAAGGACGGCAAGCTCCGGCACCTCAAGCTCATCCAGGCCACCGACTGCAAGTACGAGCTCGACGGCAAGAACGACGTCGACGAAATGCGCACGCTGCACCAGAGCTACGAAGCCGCCACGACCGCCTTCCAGGACAAGGTGGAGGAGTGGAACAGCACTCAGAAGGCGCGCAAGCGCAAGGGTCAGGCCGCGCAGACCGCGCGCCAGTTCCTGGAATTCCTGGGGCTCTCCTGATGGCCGGCGCGGAGAGCCATCTCGTGCTGACGGCGGTCGGTCCCGACCGCCCAGGCCTCGTGAACGCGCTTTCCTCGCTGGTGCACGAAGCTGGAGCGAACCTCGAGGACAGCCGTATGGCGATTCTCGGGGGCGAATTCGCGCTGCTGGTGCTGGTTTCGGGCTCCGAAGCCGCGGTCGGCAAGGTCGAGCAGGCGGCGCGCGCGAAGGCGGCCGAGCTCGGCTTGCAGGTGCTGTCCAAGCGCACCAAGCCCGAACCCCGCCGTGATTTCTTGCCGTACGCCCTACGGGTGAGCGGCGTCGATCGGCCGGGCATCGTCGCGGTCGTGTCGGCGCTGATCGCGCACCACGGCATCAACGTGGCCTCGCTCGCTTCCGGCGTGAGCTTCGCTCCGCTGAGCGGGACTCCGCTCTTCACGCTCGAGGCGGAGCTCCAGGTTCCCTCCGAGATCGCCCTCTCCGAGCTGCGCCGCCAAATCGCGACGCTGTCGGACGAAGAGAACCTCGACGTGACGCTCGAAGTGAAGCGCTGAGGTCCTCGCTCGTCAGGCGAGGGCGGGCGTCGTTCCTTGTGGTGGCTAGGTCTGGTGGCGGGCGAGCGATGATTTTGCCGCCAAGAGCGCCAAGAGCGCCAAGAGCGCCAGCGGCTTCTTTTTTTGGATTGAATGCCGCGACTTGGCACGTGATCTGAACCCTCAAATCCCCTTGGCGGCCTTGTATGTCCCACGTCAGGAAGCCAACAACCTCGCGGTCGTCGTCGTTAGGAGGGGGGCGCGGGGGGAGACTGAAAACCTGTGACGTTGTGGAAAGCACGGCGTCGAAGCAAAAGAAGACTATGCCGCGGCAGCCCGATGGCGTCCTGGTCTCGAAGACCGTCGCCAAGCCTGGGGCGCCGCGGCTTAGGCCAAACCTGCAGAATCCGAACGGCTGGCAGAGCACGAGCTCGAATCGAACCGCAAGAACGGATGAGCCAGGGAGGCCGATCAGAACGGACACGCACGAGGATACAGAACGCATGCACGTAGGAATCGATGTTTCGAAGAGCCATCTCGACGCTCACGTCCATGAATCAGGGCTGGCGTTTCGCGCCAGCAATGACGATGCAGGCATTGAGGAGCTGCTGGTCCGACTCTTGGAAGTGGGACCGGAGCGCATCGTGATGGAGGCCACAGGCGGCTACGAAGGCATGGCCTTCGCGGCGATGAGCGTGCGAGGGCTGCCTGTGGCGCTCGTAAATCCGCGCACCACGCGCCACTTCGCGAAAGCCACGAACCGGCTGGCCAAGACCGACCAGGTGGACGCTGCCTGCCTCGCTGAATTCGCTGCGGTTTTGAAGCCGCGCATCACTCCCCTGCCGGACGAAGAGGCGACCGAGCTCGACTACCTGATCACCCGCAGGCGGCAGCTCGTCGCCCAGCTCGTCTCGGAGAAGAAGCGACGCAGCGGGCCCCAGCTTC
>DASXWF010001240.1:0-4249 GCA_036503835.1 Polyangiaceae bacterium
CGGCACGATCCGCTCGATCGGCGATCTCAACGAGCACTTCCAGTACTTCGACCAGTTCGGACAGATCGCGAACGGCGGCGGCAAGTACGGCGCGTACACCGTCGCGCCCGGCCGGGAGCAGGCCCTGAACGAAACGCAGCCCGTCGAAGGCGTGAACACCGATCGCCCGGTGCGCGAGTTCTTCGAGTCGTCGATGAAGACGTACCTCGTCGGGCTCGACGGCGCCGAGGAGGTCAACCCGAGCAGCGTCAAGGCCGGCTGCGGATCTTTCCAGGCGAAATGGAAGTTGCCCCGGGGCGGCTCGCGCCTCGGCATGGATCTGCTCTGGGAAACCCGTGTCCGCTACGTGACGCCGGCCTACTTCTGGTTCGCGATCTGGACGGCCGGCAACCAATGGAACGGCGGAGCCGAAATGGATCTGATCGAGAGCTTCGGCTACGACAACGGAGGCGGCAACACCAACTACGACGGAAGGTACTGGCACTCATCCGTCGTCGGCGGCGTCTCGGAGACGAACTATCACGCCAACTGGGGCGCCGGCATGGAGAGCTACGGCATAACGAGCTTCGACGCCGCCGAGTACCACACCTGGACCTGGCTCTACCGAGCCGACGACAGCTTCTCGAGCTACGTGGACGGAGTCCTGGTTCAGCGCGGCTTCCTCGACTGGACCTACGGCGCGACGGAGGACGGCGAGCCCATCGACATGAGCTTCATCTTCGACGGCGCCTGGGGCCACACGGAAATCGCGAGCGTGAACCACACCGTTTCCGTGACGGAGTTCGACGGCAAGTACTACGAGTGGGACTTCAGCCGCGTCTACCTCCGAGAATGAGCGGAGGAGGGGAGCGGCGCCCCGTGTCCCGAGTGGCTGGGGCGGGGAGCGCGGCTAGGCCGCCGGTTCGACACGCGCAGAGCGCGAGCCGCGCACGACGGCGTCGCTGGACACCGGCTTCGGGAAACGCAGGCAGACCGAAGTGCCGCGACCGGCGGCGCTCACGACCTCGATGCTTCCGCCCAGGTTGCGACAGGCCTCCTGCACGGCGCTCATCCCGACACCGCGCCCGGAGAATTCGGTCGCTTCCGTACGCGACGTGACGCCGTCCGCGAACAGCGCTCGAACGAGGTCGGCCTGCGTAGCGTGCGCCAAGCCATGCTGCACCGCCTGCGATCGGATCGCATCCCAGTTCACGCCGCGACCGTCGTCGCTGATCTCGAGCAGGATCTGGTCGGCGGTGGCCGCGGTCTTCAGGGTCAGCGTTCCCGTGCCTGGCTTCCCTGCCGCCTCCCGTTCGGCCTGCGACTCGAAGCCGTGATCGATGGCGTTGCGAACGACGTGCACGAGCGCGTTCCAGAGCGGCGACCACTCGCGGCGTGGCAAGCGCACGCCGCCGTCGTCGATCACCACCGCGAGCGGTCCCTTCTGCAGCCGCTCCGCCGTGGCGCGGGCACGATCGCCGAGGTGGATGAGCTTCCGCGCGGCGGGCTCGAAGTGCCAGGTCGCGAGTCGCGTCACCACGTCCGGGCGCCGTGGTTCTTGCATCAACATGCGCATCACGATGGTTTGCTCGGCGCTGTCGACGTCGAGCGCGACCTCGGCTTCCGCGGCGTCCGTTCCGGCGAGAGCGGCGACCGGCTTCCAGACCTCGAGCAGGCGCTCGCGATCCGCCTGCGCCAGCGTTCCGTCGTCCTGGAGCAGACGAGTTTCGACGTCGTGGCAGAGCCGGGCCACCGACTCGAGCTGAAACAACGCCGAGTTTCCCTTCAGCGTGTGGATCTGGCGCAGCCGGACCGCCAGCGGCGTCTCGGGATCCGTGGCCGCGGCCACGAGACGCGTGCCTTCGCGCGCGAAATCGGCGAAGGCCTCGCGATCGCGCAGGATCGACCTCAGCACACCGAGCAGATCGCGAACTTCGGCTTCCGCGCGCTCGCGTTCGAGCTCCGCGGTCACGTCGGACACGATCACGATGACCTCGCGCAGCTGTCCGTCCTCGAGCACCGGCCGGTAGCGCACCGAAAGCGCGCGCTCCGCCGCGCGAATCCGGCTCGGCAGCTGATCGACCGCCAGCTCGACCGGCAGGACACCGTCGACGAGCTGTCCCCAGCTCGCTTCGAAGGCGTCGGCCTGCTGCGGGTCGAAGCGCCGGACGTAATCGGCAAACGAAGCGCCGTCGTCGGCGGCGCCGAACCAGTGCGAGAGGATCGCGGAGCGCTCGTTCGACATGTGCCCCTCGCGGTCGAGGCGCACGAACCCGTCTCCGACGTTGTCGAGAATCCCGCGAATGTCAGCGGCGCGGCGCGCAGCCTCCTCCGAGCGGGCGTTCGCCTCGCGTTCGGCCCGCCCGAGCAACTTGCGCGTCCGCTCGAAACTCCGCCACAACCGGCGCTGACTCTGAATTCCGATGGCGCTGCACACCGCGATGCAGAGCGCTGCGTTCGCCATCGTCTCCGCGCGCAGCGGCAGCGGCGTGCCGAGCACGAAGTGCGTCACGTAGATCGAAACCAGCGCAGGCACCGCGAGTCCGATCGTCAAGAGCGGCCGCCACGGCACGAAGATCCCCACCATCAGCGGAACCATCGTGGCGTAGATGAGCGCGGCGGGCACCGGGGGCCCGTCGTAGAGCCACGCGTTCACGAAGGTGAGCGCGAACGCCATGGCGACCGCGAGCAATGCCATCACGAAGCCCGTGTGCTTGCGTCCGAACTCACGACCCGCAAGCCATCGGATCCCCAGGTACACCGCGACGTGCGTCGACAGCACCAGCGGCACGCGCTCCGTGTGGAGCTTTTCCGTCAGGCAGTAGATCGGACCGCCCGGGAGGACCACGGCCAGCACGACGGCCATCGAACGAATCCCCCCGAGCGTATGCTCGTGCAGATCCTGAAGCTCGGCGTCGTCGACCTTCTGAACGAACTCACGAAAACCACGAAGCCGGGAGACCAAGCTCATTCGATACCCTGGTCCACTCCTACGGCAGCGCGCCTTTGGGGCTTAAGCGCGCACCCTTCCCTACCCGGGTAGACGTCCCGGAGCCCTCGACCGACTATGCGCGCTCCGACGATGCCGGACGACAGAACGCCGCGAAACAGCGAAGACACCGAAGACGCGCGGGCCTTCCTGCAAGCCAGGGTCGCACTGTTCTGGAAGGTCATGTTCTTCTTCATGCTCGTAGCGAGCGCGCTGGCGCTCGTCGGCGCGTTCAAGAAGCTCGGGGCCGACCTGATCGTCGACCTTGTGCTTGCGGTGGAAGCCGGCGCGTTGTGGTGGCTCACTCGTCGAGGCCGGCGCTCCGTTCGCGCTGCGCGCGCGCTCGAAGCGGGCGGCCTGCTGCTCTTCATGGGCGGCTCCTCCGTACTCGGGCGCTACGTCTTGGTCGGCTTCGTGAGCGAGCGCTCGCTCGTGACGGCCGAGGGCATGTTGATGGCGGACGCCTACCTGTCGAGCATCAGCCTCGTCGGCGCTGCGTTGATGATCACCATCCGCGCGGCTCTGATCCCCTCTTCGCCTCGCCGCACGCTCGTCTACACGGCCCTTGCCGGCGTACCGATGCTGCTGTCGCCCGCGTTCCTCGGACCGGCCGAATCAGGGGACGGACTCGCGCTCCGCTCGCTCGATTCCGCGGCTTTCCCCTGGCTGCCGGCGGGGCTCGCCATCGTCTGGATCTTCGTCATCATCACCGGCTCGGTCGTCTCCTCGGTCATCTTCGGCCTGCGCAAACAAGTGCGGGACGCGCGGCGCCTCGGCCAGTACGTGCTCGAGCAGAAGATCGGCGAGGGAGGAATGGGCGAAGTTTACCGAGCCTGGCACGGCATGATGCGCCGCCCCAGCGCGCTGAAACTCCTGCGGCCGGATCATGCGCAGCAAAAGGACCTCGCGCGCTTCGAGCGCTAAGTCCAGCTCACCGCGCGCCTGACTCATCCGAACACCATCACGATCTTCGACTACGGCCGCACCGACGACGGCGTTTTCTACTACGCGATGGAGCTGCTCGACGGCGCCACGTTGCAGGACATCGTCGAAGCGAACGGCGCGCAACCAGAAGCGCGCGTGCTGCGGATCCTGAACATGGTCTGCGGAGCGCTGGCCGAAGCGCACGAGGTTGGACTCATCCATCGCGACGTGAAGCCCGCGAACATCATGCTCTGCAAGCAGGGGGGCGAGCACGACGTCGTCAAACTCCTCGACTTCGGCCTCGTCAAAGAGCTGGCCGTCGGTGGAGAGGTCGGCCTCTCCGTCGCGAGCACCCTG
>DASXWF010001241.1:0-55774 GCA_036503835.1 Polyangiaceae bacterium
GAGTCCTTCTGCCAAGCGATGCGCACGAGGTCGCTAAAGCTGGTCGGCAGGCTGACCGTGGAAACGCTGGCCGTGGTGGTAAGCGTGCCCGACGACGTGAGCAGTTGCTCCGTCGTGTACTCCTTGACGATGGCCGCTAGCTCGCTGAATGACGTCTTGATCAGGTCAAGGATCGCCACCGACGTCACGCCGGTGTTGGTCGTGTACGAGGCGAGGTCACAGAGCGTTCGCACGCGCTCGGTAAGCGTAGAAACGGTAACGAGCTGGCTCAATGTGACCTCGAGTTGGTTAGGTCAGAGCCGCTGCCCGGTGGTTAGCCGAGCAGCGGGCTCAATCTTCGTCGTCCTCGGACTCTTCGCCCGAATAGCTGTCGTCGCGTTCGTCCTGAACCAGGTCGAGTGCGTCGCAAAAGGCTTCGTAGTCGTCGCCCTTGATGGCTTTCCACAGAGCCTTTTTGGCCATGCTTCCAGCCTTCATGTCGCCATCGGAAGACTCGCCTTTCGGCTTACCTCCGAGTGCAATCATGAGAGCGCCTCCTTTGCCTTCCATGGCTCAGTTCTCCATGCGCAGGATGAAGATCACGACCATCTCATCGACGGTGTCCGAGAGCGCAGGCCCGGAGGCGACGCTCGCGTACGCAACCGACTTGTGCGTCACGACAGCCGTGCCAGCAGTCGAGCTGATGGCCGTGCTTTCGCAGCGCGCGAAGTGGTAGGTGGTCGTGTCGTTCTCGATGACGTTGACCGATACCGGGATGATCGCCTTCGGCCGCGCAACGAACGTGACGGTGAACGTCCCCGCCGCGGTCTGTCGCACGCTCGAGATGCCTTCGGACTCGGTGAGAGTCTGGTTGTTCGCGGACGAGTACGCTGTGGGGGCCCACCGCGCATACGCCACGACGTGATTGGGCCCGTAGATCTCGAGGGCCTTTGAAAACTGATCGGTATTGACTAGTCCCATATCCTCGCCTCCTTTCGTCAGCTCAGATCAGAGGGCCGGCATGGTGATGCGCTGAAGCCGCGAGGGCTGGGCGCTGAAGTTGCCATCGATGTTGATCTTGGCCTTGATGAGTTCGGCGTCGGGCGCCTCGAAGGGGTCGCCCATCTGAGGCTGGTTGCCGCAGGTGTTGAGCGTGAACGCGTCGGATCCGACCACGTGCGCCACGAGCAGCGGGCAACACACGTCCTGCACCAGGGTGAAGCCCTTGTAGGAGAGCTTCTTGATGCCCATCTTGTACTCGTCGTCGCTCGAGATCTCCTTCGCGCCCTCCTTGGCGCTGAGGAAGGCCGCGAACTGCTGCGGGTGGACGTAGATGTCGCCGCTCTCCCACTGCACGCCGATCTCAGTGACTGCCTGAGCCTCGGCGCGAATGAAGAGCGTCTCGAGCGGGCCGCCAGCCGTGTAGCGGCAGCCAGCAAGGGCGCTGGGGTTGGCGGTACGGTCGACGCCGAAGAACGATGTTGCGGTTACGGTCGCGGGGTTCCAGCCGCCGAGGCCGGTGAAGCCGCCGTTGGCCGTGTTGTTGTTGGAGGCGATCGTGTACTGGTACAGGTACCAGCCCGCCACGATGCCGGTGATCTGGTTGGTGACCGTGCCGTTCACCGTGATCGTGCCCGTGGACGTGTCCACGTTCGTGATCTTGGCGAAGCCGGTGGGGTCCGAACCGACCGGGGTACCGGAGGCGAGGGCCGCGCCATCGGTCGCCGAAGCGCCGATATACATGCCCTTGCGGAAGAAGATGGACGATGCGGGATCAACGGTGATCGTGGAACCGGTCGCGGTCAGCACGACGCCGCGTGAACCGGTGCCGGTGCCGTACGCCTGGCGGCTCATCTCGAACATCACGGTCTCGAGCGCGTCGGCGTACTGCTTCTTCGCGTAGTCGTAGACCTTGGCGTTGTCGTTGGCCTGCTTGGCGTTGCGCAGGATCTTCGAGTCCATCTCGACGTAGCCGAAGATGCTCTTCTGCGTGACAAGGAACTCCACGCCGGTGCTGGCCGTGGTGTTCGCCACTGCGCCCGCGATGGTGCCGCCGACGCCGTTGCCGAGGTTGCTGTCCGCAGACACGGTCAGGCCCTTCTCAGAGCTGAAGTCCGTGTTCTTCTTGGCCGCCATGAGCAGCGGCTTCTTGCGATACAGATCCTTGGGCTTGTAACCCTTCGCGTAGAGGGTCTTCTGGAGATAGCTGATATCCGCGTAAACTGTCGTTGCCATACTGGGCTCCCTTTAGTTCGCGCGCTCTTGATGGGAGCGCAGTGCCTTGAGATGCGCGGCCCTTTCCGCCGCCTCGTCCTCGATCTCTGCCTTCGCAGTTCGAGCAACCACTTCAGCCGGCGCTGCCAAGCGTCCCGATGCGGGCGCGGCTGCTGCCGGCGTCTTGCCTGCGGGCGCTGCCGGTGCCGCGGGAGCAACGAGCGCTTGAACAGCCGCGCGTCGCTTCGGATCCTTCAGCAGTGCGGCCAGTAGCTTGTCGTTGCCGAAGTAGGCGTCGAACTGGGCGCGCGCTTCCTTCTCGATGTCTTCCGCGATGGAGTGCAGGTCAGGCTGACGCCCGGTCTTCTCGAGCTCCTCGAACGCGATGTCGAGGATCGCCTGATGCGCGTTGGGCATCGACGTAACAAGCGGGTAGTCGTCGGTCACACCATCAAGAAACGCCTTGATGACAGGCGCGCTTTTGTTCTTGGTGGCCTCGCGTGCGTCAGCAGCAGCCTTCTCGGCGCGCTGGCGACGCTCCTCCTTCGCCCACTCGAGCGTCTCCTTGACGTCGTCTGGCAGCTCGAACTTGGGCTGCGGCTTCTCGTCGAACTCGCCTTTCGCCGCGAGCTCCATCAGCTCGTGGAACGGCTTGCCGGTAGCTTCCTCGGCGGCCTTGATCCAGTTGCTCTTGAGCTTGGTCTCGAGCGCAGAGAGCTTCTGCTCTGCCGTCGCGCGCGCCTTCTTCTCGGTCGCCAACGTCTCATTGGCATGACGCAGGTCACGCTCGACCTTCGCCAGCGCAAGCTCCTCACGCTTCGGCTCTTCCTTCGGCTTCGGCTGCTCCTCGGCAACGGGCTCTTCGACCGTCTCGGCGGCGGGAGCAGCCTCGGCGGATGGCTCTTCCTTCGGCTTCTCGTCCTTTGCAGGCGCAGGCTCGCCGTTCTCCTCGGCGAACATGGCCGCGTAGATGTCGGCTGGGTTGTCCTCGGGCGCGATGGTCTCTTCGACCGGCGCGGCCTCCGACTCGGCTGGTGCTGCGGTGTTCTCGGCTTCCATCACATGACTCCCATCGGCGCCGGGCCCGCGATTGCGGGGATCGGCGTGTTCGGCATGCCCAAGCCAGCAAGGGCCGGGGCGTTCGGATCGATCGGCGCGTCGCCGGGTAGGGCAGCGCCAGCGTCAGGCGGCACGTCCTCGACAGGAGGCGCCGGAGGCGGCTCTAGCAACGTGTCGCAGTACGCGATGAAGTTCTCGAAGCAGAGCAGGATGTCGGGGTCTGCCTGCGTGCGGTACGCGATCAGGTAGGCGTCATTCGCAGTCTTCTTGGCGAGCTCCAGATCCTGATTGCCGATGGGCAACTCGGGCATGCCCTTGCGGAGCCGCTCGATCTGCCACTCGACAAGGTCTTGATTCGCTGTCTCGAGCGACTGCCACGCATCGACGTCGGGGAACTCGAGCAGCGACAGGGCCTGCGCCTTGCTCATGTACCCTTCGGCCGTGTACTCGCCGATGGCCTCGATCTTGGCGGCCGGCGTGGTCGGCTGCGCGTTCATGCTGAACACGGTCAGCTTGCAGTTGCCCTCTGGAATCGCGAGGTCGGCCCACTTCGACGTCTCGAGAAACACCTGCCGGCCCGTACGCGCGTACCCGCTGACCTCGTAGGCTGGATCCAGCGCTACGCAGTCGTCGTTCATGTCGCTGATGAGCTGCGCGCACTGGAGGTAGTAGGACTCGAATGCTCGCGTAGGGATGATGTGGCGACGTGACGTGACGTCGTCGGCAGCACGCACAGCGCGTGCGCTGTTCAGGCCCTTCTGCGGCAGCTCTCCACCGATGACGCCGGGGCTGAGCCCTTCCTGCTCGAGCAGGTCAGCCCAGATGCGCTCCTGCTCTGACACCAGGTCAGCGGGCGTGCCTTGCCAGACCACAGCCTGAGGCGGCGTGCCCTGGTAGTAGATGACCTGCCCACCCGGCAGGTTGGTGATGTCCTCGGCGTAGACATTCGAGTTCTCCTCGACGAGATACACCTGGTTGCTGCCGTTGTTCTGGCACTGGTCGATGACCGTCTGCAGCTGCCAGTGACGAATCTGCGATGGCAACGCGCGCTCAACGAGCCCCTGCCCCCAGAAGCCAGCACGGCGCCGGCTGTAGTGGTACCAGGCGAACGGGAAGCGCTGGCGCGTGTACGGCTCCGAGAACAGAAGCCCGCGGTCAGTGGTGACGACGTGCTTGCCGTCCTTCGCCTTCTGCGAGCTCGGCAGGTGCCAAGCCTCGACCACCTTGACCAAGTCCGCCGAGTTGTCCTCGCGGATCGCGTAGTCCTCGTAATCCTCCGGACTCGGCCCGCATGACGACTCGATCACGGAGTCGTTACCCGGGTACATCGCCTTGAGCTGGTCCCGGTTCTTGAAGTGGACCCAGAACAGCTGGCGAGGGTTGCGCCCCTCGGCCAGGTCAACGAAGCAGCTGTTCGGCTCGACGCGCACAGCATCGGGCACGCACGTGTCGGGGTTGATGAAGAAGTGGGTACCGCCGCTGCCGACGTGGGCAGCATCGAAGAACGCTTCGATCCCCAGGTCGAACACGCCCATATTCCACATCTGCCCGTGGATGACGCGCGCCTTCTGCTCGGCCTTGTACGCCAGCGTGAAGTCGCCGTTGACCGTCTGGTACGCCGGCATCGTGCGGTTGCACGCGATGAGGCTTGCCGCGGTCTCAATGAGCGCCTGCGACAGGTTCTTGCGCATCTTCAGCCCGAGCAGTCGGTACTGACTGGTCTCGCTGCCGTAGCTTCCAGACCCGTCGACGTTGCCGTTGCTGGCGATCGACAGGTACATGATGTTGTCGAGCCGCATGTCGCGGTTCTGGTCGGACAGGAACCCGAGGCGCCTCCATACCTCCTGCGGCACGTCGTCGTTCTTGACGTTCCAGAACGCCTCGTTGCGTTTGCCGCGCGGTCTAGCCATGGCGGCCCGCCTTCTCGGCAATGCTCAGCACGTCAGCGCGGAACGCAGCCCGTGCGTCAACAGGAGGCGGCGCGTCATGCGCGGGCTTCGGCACTTCACGCGGCGCAGGCGCCACGAGCTTCTGAACGGGCGGCGCGAACACAGCCTCGAAGCCGTGGCCGCTCACCTTGACGGCGCCCAGCTCGCGTAGCTCCTTGCAGAGGGCGACGAACGCTGCCTGGTCGGGCGCCGGTGCGGGTCTATTCCGCATCGTCGGCCTTGGTCTTGGTGACCGCGAGCAGCCCCAGCAGGTCCTTGTCGCTGGCCGTGCTCAGGTCGCGGACGTCGATGGGGCCGCCGTTGGGTCCGGAGTGTTCGACCTTCTGCGCGTCGTCGTAGAAGCGCTTGAAGCGGGACTCGTGCCGCCACTTGCGCATGTTCAGGATGGTCGCGGCGTGGGTGCCAGCAGCCTCCTCAACGTCGGTGGCCATGTCGGTCAGGTCCCTGCGACGCTGGGCGTCCAGAGCTGCCAGTACGATGCGCTGGTAGTCGTCCACGTCGGAGCCGGGCTCAGGACGGGCACGCATCCAATCCATGTGGTTGTGCCACTGGATACCGAGCTGGGCGCATACGCCGAGCTGGTGCGAGTGAGGCTCCTTCAGAAGCTCAGCGAATCGCTCCGCAAGCTCCTTAGACGCGCGCGCGCGCGAGTGTGGAGAGGTCATGAGCCGCCCCGCATCCGCACGCGGTAAGCCCCGTGCTCAATCTGCTTTGCGACGTCCTCGAACCGACCCTCGAACTCGGCTCGCCTCAGAAAGGCTGTCACCCATCCGCGCTCGTCCAGTTCCCCTGCTCGGTGTCCTTCCGTAAACCCATCACGGAATCCGTGGAGCCGATTTGAGATCGTGCGCAGCTCTTCGTCAGACCGCGGGAACGCCCCGTAGCGCTCTCGTCTCGGACTACATCCGCTAGCACTCGTCCTAACTTCTGAATCTGGCCCGTCCAGACCTTGACACGATGCCGGTGAGGCCTGGCATTCTGCGTGCATCGCGTGTGCGCGCTCGGTAACCAGCAAGCGGTTCTCTTCGCTTGGTTTCGTCACGCTGCCACCGCTTCCCGCAGCTTGGTCAGCATCTCGCTGAACTCGGCTCGAATCGCTCTCTCGGCCTGGTTGCCTCGAAGGGTCGTTGGCAGCTCGATGACGCCGTGCAGCGTTGACGCGCCTGGCATGCGGCACACGAGGTGGAGCGCTTCACCGCGCTCGACGTACGGCATGTTGACCGGCTCGAGTCCGCACCATGCACACAGCTCGCCGAACAGCTTCGCAATGCGCTTCGTGGTCGCCTTGGTCATGCATCCACCAAGTCCGCCAGCTCCACGCTGCACCGCGCCGCCCGACGATGCGCCGTGAGCATGTCGGTTTCGGTCTTGCTCGACAGCAGCGCGCACGCGTAGCTGAACTTCGCCTCGTGCAGCAGGTCATCGAGTGCCGGCATCGACAGCGCGATGCTCATGTTCTCGTTGGGCAGCCCCGCGATGCACTCGCCGTGGTAGCTGACCTCGCCCGCGATCGTCTTTCGAACCACGCGCATGTACAGCGTCTCACGCAGCTCGTACTTGGCCGCCTCTGCCGCCTTCGCGTGCTCTGCCCGAGTCTTCTCGCGGTTGGCGTCGAGACTGGCCTGGAGCGCGCCGAGGTAGGCATTGAACGTCGCCATCTCGTCGATGCCGAGCACCTCGCAGACGGGTCCAGCGTTGTCGTTCTCGGGCGCACTCATCGGCGCTTCCCCTGGAACTGCTGGTGCCGATGGTTGCTCTGCTGAGCGACCTGGACAGGTTTCGTGGCCTCGATAGGCTTGGCGGGCGCTACCTCCTTGGCTGGCTCGGGCGCGACGACCGGAGCAGCCACCGCAATGAGCGGCTTCACGTAGTCGACTCGTGACGCGCCCCAAGCAGCGGAGCGGCCGGAGTGCGACACCTTCAGCAGGACGCCATCGAACTCGATGCTGTAGCCGTCAGCGGCCTTGAACGCCTTTGCGCCGTACGCACCGTCGCGGTCGGACAGTGGATCGTACGAAACGTCAAGCAGAACAGCGCATGAGCATTGCACGCTTCATTGAGTGCATGCGCGCGTGCGTACCGTCCATGCACGGACAGCTTTGTACTTACGTCTACTAACGCTCAGGCTTTCTTGAGCTCTGCCTCGTAGGCCGGCGTGTAGCTCAGCGCTGACGACGGGTCCGCGTTCCTTTGCGCCTCCGCGATGAGCTCGAGCAGCGTGCAATCGAGCGCGTCTGCGTACGCGATGAGCGCTACCAGGCTCGGCACGTGAAAGCCCCGCTCGTGATCGCAGACGTTGCTCTTGTACTGACTTGTCCTGATCGCCAACTGCTCTTGGCTGACACCGAGCGCTAGCCGCCTGCGCTTGATGACCACACCGAAAGACAACTCGAGCTTCATGCTGACTCCCTTACGCCAGTACGCGTTGCTGCATGCCAACCCAACCTGGACACGGTTCGCCTCGCTGGTCTCGGTGTCCCCAGGCTCTTCGAAACTCGTTCTTGATTGAGCCGCTGCTGCTCAACAAAGCGAACCTGCCGCACACCGGGCACTGCGCTGTGTCCGATACGGACGGTGGCACTTTCGCCGCGTTGCTTCTGAGCCTCATTGCCGCGCCACCCATCACTCCCCCTTCCCACCCCGCCGCTTAGGCGAGCTCTCCCATCTCTGCCAGCCTGCACCATGCGCACTCCATCGGCGCTTCCGGGTCCGTCTCGAACGTGACGATGCCGTTCGCCTGGTCGATCGCTGCGATGCGATAGCCCATCCGCGTGTACTCGTGCCGACCCGCGCGACAGTTGCGCCTGCCACGTCGGCGGGCTTTGGCGGCCATGCGGGATTCTTGCTTGGGGGAGATCATCCGACCTTCCTCCCAACCTCAACCCACACCCCGAACGGTCCGCGCTCTTGCCCGTAGTCCCACGCCACATGGTCGCTACCGTCGTCCACGTGAAGCGCGTCAGCAATGCCGTCTCTAACGCCCTTCAGAGCCGAGCGTAGGTTATCGTCGTCAAGCTTGGATGGACTGACTCGAACGAGCTTTACCGGCAGCGGAGAGACATGAGCCAACGCGTACACCGATACCCACCGATTGAAGAACGTTTTGGCCGTGTCGCGGTGATGCGTCATGCGCGTGTGTCGCACACGCCAGTGACCGCGCTCGTTCATCTCGCTCTTGGTCTCGACAGGCAGAAAGAAGCGGCCCGACCCGCTGTTCAGCGCAGCCTCGTTTGCGAACTCGAGTTTCTTCTGCATGGCATTGATCCTGCGCTTCATGAGCGCAACTGGATCAGCCGGCTTCGCCTTCCGCGCCCGCCTCACAACTCCCCCTCCACCGGCATGAGCTGGGCCCCATCATACCGATACCCAGGCAGGCCTTCGTGCGTGCACTTGGTCATGGCTTCGGCTCCTCCGACTTCGCTGCCTTTACCTGCTGCATGCGCCACATCGACCAGTAGAGCGCCGATGCGATCTCGCACGCAGTGACGTGGGCGTCGTTCCAGTCCTCGCCTACGCTCGGAGCCGGCGTATGACGCGAGTCGATGCCGGCAAACACTTCGCCCGTCAATGCGTTCGTCAGCAAGATGCGCGCGACCTTGCCGTTGTCGGCCTTAGCCTCAACGCGAATGTGGCCACCAGGCGGGCTGGCCTCGAAGTAGGCGTTGTCCTCGGACCAGTGGTACTCGATGGTCGGCGCTCGCCCAACTCCAGCGATGTCGGTGCTTTCGAAAATCCACGGCTCACTCATTCGGCCGCTCCTCTCCACTCCCCATTCCACTCCACATCCACGCCATGCCCCGTCATCGTCGGCGTGTCCGACCCGAACCCGTTCTTGCCCTTATCGGCGAGGAATGCCGTGATGCCCTTACTGGCGTTGCGCTCGTGCTCCTTCACGGCGTAGGCAAGCTGAACATGCGAGGTTGACGTGGAACAGCGTGGTTGGACTTTCTTCGCGGCGGTCATGACTGCACCCACGCCGACAGCGCCACGGCCACCGTCACGATCACAAGCCAAATCGCGAACCCCCCCCAGAACGGGCACAGCACCCAGAGCCACGACCAGTGCAGCACGCCGCACAGCTTCAGCGTGACGAACACGACACCCAACAATCCTGGCAATCCGATTCGCATAACTCCCACTCCTCCCGCCACGTCGGCGGATTCACTTTGCTGACCATGCGGACTTCGCCGCCTCAACCCTCGCCCTCACGCTCTCCCACCACGTCACCCGCCGCACGCGGTAGAACACGACCTCGCCCGGCACGTTCTCGATGTCGGCCACGCGCACGTTGCGGGCTCCCCATGGCAGCGTGTAGCCGTCCACGAGCGTCGGCGGGTACAGGGGGCGGCGCAGGAATGCGCGGAGGGTGGGGAGGAGGCGGGTCATACGCACATCTCCTGCCAGAACTCGCGCCCCAAAATGTCCTTAAGCGCGTCCACGTAGCTTCCTCCGCGCGGTACACGGATCTCTCTGGTCGCGCCGTGTCGCGTGTTCACGAACGTGGTTACGCCCGTGTCGATGTTCAGCATCATCGACCACCCAGCACGACTCATGCGCTCGGTCATCCTCATCCACAGGCCGTGTGGGTCCAAGCGCTTCGGCGGAAGCTTCGCGCTCGCATCGACGTAGCCGATGAAGATCGCGACCACCTTTCCGCGCGAGTTCTTGACCTCTTCGATGTAGACGCCGGTGCCTTCGACCGACTCTTTGCGCTCGCTCGGTTCGGGTGGTGACCACGTCTCTCTCACGGCTCACCCCCGCTGGCACGCAGGCACTCGAGGCCTTGCTGGTGCGACTCCGAGTGCTCGATGAAAGCCCGACCGATGGCGATGCCGAGCAGCAGCATGCCGGTCAGGACGAGTGTGTAGCCGAGCTCTTTCATGGTTCCCTCAACATCGGCGGCGACGACAACGCCTTGCGCAGCTTATCCATGACCTGCTTGACCGATCCGCGAACGCCAAGCCATCCGCGGTCGACGTTGACCATGTCGGGGCGCATGTGGATCATGCTGTTCTTGTTGTCGTGTCGCTCAGACTCGTCGTCCCAGTACGCTTCGACATAGGCCACGCACACGGCATCAAACACGACCGGACCCATGGTCCGCGGGTTGTGCTCGTCGCTGACTCTTGTAAACTCGACTGGATACCTCATACTCCCCTCCTTTCCGACTTGGCGATGACCTCTCGCAGCGCTCGAATCGCGGTTGGCTCCACGCGTTCGAACAGCTCTCTCAGCACCTCGGCGCGCATCTTGGCCAACCTCCACGGCATCGCCTCCGGCATGGGCTCGAACGCGATCATCTCGAGCGTGTCACCGGAGAAACCAAAGACGGTTACGCGCACGTGCTCGCCAGCAACCTGCTCGTGGTAACAGGCGTCGAACGCCGCCACTGCGCGCACGATCTCTTCCGGCGTTGCCGTACTCGCTGGCGCTCGTCGACACTTTCCGCATAACTCGCTCATCCCTCCCCCTCCCCATCTCGCGCCAGGTTGGCGGTGCCGTCACTGTTGCGGGCAGGCATGAACGAGATGTCGATCGCACACTCCCCCCACCCAATCGAAATCGTGTATGCGACGCGCCCGTGATTCTTCTGCGTCGGCGGATAGGTCAGGAGAACGACCGCGAACGTGCTCGTGATCTCATCGAGCACTGCCATCGGCTCGGACACGGTCTCAGCCCACGGGATGCACGTCAGATCCATGTCGCGACCGAGCGTGCCGTGGATGGCGAACGCGTAGCCGTGCTTGCGAGCGATCTTGGCTAGCTCCGGGTACATTGCGCAGTACACAGGTGCGTAGGTCGGGTCTTTCACAGGACCTCCATGGCGCATCCAGCGCCCAGTTCGCACGATGGGCACTCCGTGCGGTCGGTGCGCATTGAGGCTGGGCAAGCGGCCACCCACGAGTGACCGCACCACCAGCACGACTCGCGCCGCACTTCCCAGTCGCGGTGGTCGGCAAGCTCGATGACCATGCCCACTCTCCTCTCCTCGATGCCTGCGACGGTGGTCATGCGGACTTCTCCAGTTCGGCTAGGCCGGCGTCGAGGCGGGCCCTGTCCAGTTCATGCCTGTCAAAGCACTTGAGCCAGTCCTTCGTGCGAATCGCTTGGCAGTGCGCGTGCAGGCATGAAATCGAACCCAACACGCCGCCATTGCCAGGCGGATACAAGATCGTCGAAGTGTCGCCACGCTTGCCGCCCGTGTGAGACTGCTCGTTCGGGCACTGGATGAGGTACGTCCCGCCTTTGAAAGGGCGAATCACGAGGCCTCTGTTCCTCAGTGCATAGTAAAGCAGACCTTGTCCGCTTGCTAGATACGGCGTGAACGTGTTCGTTGATTTTCCACTCTGTTCATCGAACGCCTTGGGCAAGATCTCGATCGCGCGCGCAACATCTTCCTCGCTCGGAACGAACCAGAGCGGCTGCATGTGTCGCGCGTCGCCAACCATCGGCCATGGCTCAGGCTGTCCACCTGCTTTGCGAGTCGCGCGCGGCAGGCGAAAGAGTCGCGTCCAGTCTGCGCACGCTGGGTCAGCGGCGATGCCAAACGTGCGCTCGAGATAGGCCACCGTCGTCGCGTAGTCCTGTTTCCACTGGTGCGCGTCGTCGTGGCACTGAATCACGTGCGGCACAGGCAAGCGGTACACGATGCGCGATCCGCCGCGCGTCTCGAAGTACACGAACCCATGGTGCGCGGCCCGTAGAGCCAGCATCTTCTCGCGGATCTCGACTCGGAATGCATTCGTTGCCGGTACGCCTTTGCCATGCGTAACTGGGTCGTCCACGTCGAGAACGATCACGTTCAACTCGATGTCGACCTTGCCCGCAGCGTCGAGCTTGAGCCTGCGCTTGGCTGGCGACACGTACGCCGCGAAGTGCGCATCGGTCGTGTACGAGCGCTCAAGCGCTTGGCTCAGAGGCAGGTTCCACGCGCGGTCCTTTGCTCGAGCACGGAAGGCTCGCCCCCATTGGTCGGTCTCGGGAAACGGCCACGCGATCACGCGCTGCTCTTCGATCACGGTCACGAACGGCATCGTCATTTGCTCAGCTCCTCGAGCAGCTTTGCGGCCTTGTCGCCAGGGAACTCGCCTTTGGGATAAAAGCGCTTGTCGTCGCGGATGTGGTCGGGGAGCTTCCAGCCGTTCGCAGCGATGGCGTCGATGGCCTCGCGGGCCTTGCGCCACTTCATGTTCGGGTCGAGGCCGTGCTTGGCCAGGATTTTTGCCTGCTTCGGCGAGCACAAGCCTTCCTTGCGGCGTCGCTCTTCCTCGGTCACCTCAACATCGCCAGAGCTGTACGAACTGGCTCCGCGCCCGTTGCCGCCGAGGATGTCGAGCGCGTCGTGGTCCTGAACGCCGTACGTGAACGCCTTGGCTTTGGCCAGCTTCGCGAGCTCAGCGGTACGCTCGGCTTGGCGTTGTGAGCGCTCGCGTGCTTGGCGCTTTTTCTCTTCGATGTCGTCGGCCGTTTTCTCGGCCTGAGCAATCACCTCGGCCAGGTTGCCTTCCTTGGCCAGGTGAACGTGCACGTTGTCGGGAAGCATCTTGCCGGCCAGCGCATCGGCGGGGCTGGCAAGGCGCCCTTTCTTCATGCGGCCTGGGCAGAAGTCGATCACCAGCACAGACGACTTGCCGGGCGAGAGGCGGGTTCCGCGGCCGATCATCTGCGTGATACGCGCCCAGCTCTTTGTGGGGTTGAGCAGCGCGATCACGGAGGCCTCGGGCATGTTCCAGCCTTCAGTGAGCACAGCCACGTTGGACAGCACGCGAAGCTCACCGGCCTTGAAGCGCTTGAACACGTCGTCACGGGTCTCGTCGTCGGTATTGCCGTCGACGTGAGCGGCCTTCACGCCCAGGTCGATCAGCTCGCCCACGAACGCCTGGCTCGATGCCACCGTGGGCAGAAACGCAACCGTGCGCGACCCGTCCGCCAGCTCAGAGAGTGTGGACGCCGCCTCACGTAGCGACCCGGACCGCACGAGTTCTTGCGCGACACTGCCCGCGGACACCTCGCCCGCGATGGTGCGAAGCCGCTTGGGGTCGAAGTCGGTCACCGCAGTCTTGATGCGCAACGGGACCAGCCATCCGTCGTTGATGGCCTGGAGCATGGGCATCTCGAACGCCGTGGTGTCGAACACGTTGCCCAGGGCAACGCCGTCCGCGCGCGACGGGGTGGCGGTCAGACCGAGCAGCTTCGCCGAGCCGAAGTGCGCGAAGATCTCCGCGTACATGTCCGATGTGGACCTGTGGGCCTCGTCGGCGATCACGAGACCGAACGTGGTGGGGGTCCACGACCGCAGCCGGTCGCCGCGCATCGTCGCCACGCTCGCCACGACCACGTCCGCGGTGCGATCCGCACGGTTGCTGCTTTGCTCGATGGTCGGCCGCAAGCCCATGCCGCGCAGGTCGTCATACATCTGCTGGCAGAGCACGATGGTCGGGCAGAGGATCAGGACCTTCTGGCCCTTGCTCTTCCAGTCCCAAATCACCATGCCGGCCGTAAAGCTCTTTCCGGTGCCTGTGGGGAGCACCACGAGGGTCCCGCGGCACTCGGCATGTCTGAGCTCGACCGCGAGCCTGGCGGCCTCCTGGTACGGCCTGGGGGCCAAGCGCGGCTTGGGCGGCTCCGGTGGGCGGAAGGCTTCGAAGAGGTCGGTCTGCATCAGCAGTCCCTCCGCGTGCCCGTGACGCGATCGAACGCGGCCACCTCTCGATCAGCTCGATCGGTCGCGTACCGAGCAGCCCAATTCGAACGTGATGGTGCGGCCTCGAAGGACACCTCACCCTGCGAACCGGCAACCGCTTGCAGCTTGAGCAGGGCAGACGAAGCGCGCGCTTCCATCCCACCCTCCACGTACGAAAATCCGGATCTCTCTCTCTGTCTGTCTGTATATCCCGACTCAGACACGAAATCTGCGCCGATAGATTTCGCACAGTTAGCTTCGCTTGAGCGTTCGCTGGGCGTCGACTGAGGGTCGACTGGGCGTTCACTGAGAGTCGTCTGAGCGTCGTCTGAGCGTTCACTGGGCGTCGACTGGGCGTCGTCTTGGCCCGACTTGCGCCGGATGATGGGTAGCATTTGCAGGCCATCCGGTTGCCGCTTGATGGCACCAAAATCAATCAGCTCGGTGAGCCACGCTTGGACGTGGCGGCGCGACCTTGGCGGCACTCCGAGCGCCGCGCAGATGGCGTGCATCGGCACCGTGACGAGCTCGTCTTCGTACGTGCGCCACCAGTCGTAGGCGAACCCCCGTGCACCGTACGACACCGCTGACCAGCTCTGAGGCAAACGCTCAGGGAACATCCGAAACCCCCTATGCTTCACTCAGACCCCCAACTCCTCGACCAGCTCCGCCAGCCGCGCCTCGTACTCCTCAGCCGACAGCCCCGCGCCCTCGAGCTCGGCTTTACCGATCTCGTATCGTTCCCATGGCGTGAGAGCCTCGTGCGGGCAGCGTGGGCAGTGCTGACCGATCGCCAGCATCCACGTAGGCAGCTCACCAATGGCGTCGGCCATCTCGCGCAGGCGGGCGAGTCCGCGTTGGTTCTTTGGTGAGATGGTCATCCCAAATACCCCTCTTCCCCCGTAGCCAGCCGCCTAGCGAACACGGCCCCGTCTTCGTAACGGACAACCTCAACGCGCTCGCCATCGTCCAGCCACGCGCGCGGCGGATCGCCGTAGCGCTCGCGGAATCGGCAGTAATAGAGGCCGGTCTTGATCTCGACTGGCTTGCCGCTCGAGTGATCGAACGTGGACGCGACGGAGAACTGGTACCCGGGTTGGTAGCTCACGAGCGCCTCCCGCACGAGTTCGCAAAACTGCTCTCGATGAGCTCCACGCTCTCCCACCCCTCCGGGCACGTGAACGCAGTACGCAGCGCAGCGTTCGCACGCGGCAGCGCCTCCCTCGCCTTCCGCTTCGCCCGCGCGGCGTCCTCGAGCTGCTTGGCGACGGCGAGCTCCAAGGCGGCGTCTCTGCGTGCCTGGCGCTCGGCCTCGGTCTCGAGTGAGCGGGCGCGGATGAACGCTAGGGCGTCGCGGATGGGAGTGCGTTTGGTCATGGCGACACCATCCACGTCGCGAGACGCCACGCTTCGGCCTCGGTCGGCGCGACTCCACATGCAATGATGTCGCGCCCCGCAAGGCATCCGCCGCCGTGGTACTCGAGCACTTCGTGGCCGCGGTAAGCCAGCCACTGGAAGCGACCGGCGTAGAGCCACACCGTGATGAAGTCCTGGCCGATCACTTCGTCCTTCGGCCACGTCCAGGTTTCAGTCATCGCTCAGCCCTCCCCACGAAGCTCTCCGCCAGCGCGATCATGTTCTCTCGCGTGCCGTGGATGGTCTTGGCAGGCGTCGCGTGAAGGGTGCCAATCACACGCTCAATGCCGCCGTAGACCTCGACCCAAACGTGATGCCATCCGAGCTGATCGGGTCCGGCCTCCTTGAGCTTGAAGCGCGTGCCTGGGAGCTTGTCGCGCAACGCTTCCATGACGGCGCGTTTGGAGGGGCGGGTGGTCATGGCGCGTTCTCCTCGTGGATACGAACGCCATCGAGAGCGAGCCCGAGACGCTCCACGTCGATCTTGACGACTTCGCTGTCGCGGTGGTCGATGAGCAGGTGCGACCAGTCCCACGACGTGATCTCGCGGGCCGCCTGCTCAAGCTCGCGAATCCGTTCCTGCGCGCGCCAGTACGCCGTCAGTAGTTCGTCGGTGGAGGCGAAGCTTTCAGGCAGATTTTCAGTCATGCGCACTTCCTTCCGAACGAACGCGGCACCAACTCCGCTTCCAACTCACGCGACTTGCGGCGCTGTGTTCGCAGCTCGTCGCGGACGAACCGCGTGATCGTGGACGCCAGCGCTTCGGCGTGGGCCTGGCAGAGGTGGCCGGTGATGCCGGAGAGGGCGAATGGCTCGGTGGCGGGGTGGGGGCAGAGAGAGCACTGGGTCATGGCGCGAGCTCCATCTCCACCGGACCCATGCCCGGGATAACCTCACCCAACGGCGAGAAGATGCGCGTGAAACGGCGACGCTGGCGGCCGAAGTACCAGATCGAGTAGCCGTAGAAGTCGCCACTCATCTGCTTCCAGGTGCCATCCTCGAGCGGCTCGATGAAACCCACGCTGCGGTTGATGTTGCAGCGCGCATCGCAGTTGTCCGCGAGCTGGCGGAACCACTTGGTGCGCACGTCAGCGCGGGAGAGGAACAGGATCTCGGCGCCAAGACGCGCTTCGGACACCGCCTTGTCGACGCACGGGCGCATGATGGAGAACGGGGGCTGGGCCCATGTGCCGAGGTGGGCGACCCATTCCGCATCGCGACCGGAGCCAGGCTCGTGAAAGCCGCTGCTGCGGTCGTCTGCGGGATCGCCAAGGCAGCAGAAGTAGGTGGCCCCGGTCGGGTTGTGAGGCTCCGTGAACGGGTCGAACGGGATGCGTCCGCCGAAGAACTCGCGCACGAGGGCGAGAAGCCAATCAGGGGTCAGGCGGCGATCGGACTGGCTCATACCCCCACCGCCCACACCAAAAGCTCGACCACGCTCCACACGGATAGGACTGCGATGGCGATGGTGGAGGCCACAGCGAGCAGGAAGAGGATGAGATCGTCCACGGGGCTGAGGCCGGGGACGTGGTTGTTGGGGCGGGTCATCGGCGCCTCCGGGCTGGCCCCTGAGCCGCGTTGTCGACGCGCCTGTACACGCCGTCGAACAGCTTCACCTCGCCCTTGATGACGCCACGATCAATGAGTCCGTTGAGGCCCTCGCCAATGAGTTCGTTGCCGACCCACTCAGATGCGTCGAGTACGGTGAAGTTGCCTTCGATTTCGAAGTTGAGCTGAACGCGTAGACGGGTCATGGCTTGTTCCTCCTCGTCATCTGGCGAATCTCCTCGGCCTCTTGCTCAGCGAGCGTGGGCACTCGGTTGACGTCGAACACGGGCGCGGTCTCGACCTTGCGGTAACCGACGAACTCGCGACGGGCGCCGTGCGGGTCGATGACGGCGAAGTGGATGGACTTTGAACGCACGCGCTTGCCGAAGCGGTAGTAGGCGTAAGAGTCGGCGATGGCGCTGAACACGGTGTTCTGGTCGCAGTCCTCGAACACCATGGTTCGGCCGCGGGGCTTGATCGGCTTTACGGACCAGGTCATCCGCATGGCACTTCCTCTTCCCAGTCGGCGATGTCCTCGCCAAGGACGTGCGCGGCGATCTCGCATTGGTTGCG
Source organism: Polyangiaceae bacterium (assembly GCA_036503835.1). Taxonomy (GTDB): domain Bacteria; phylum Myxococcota_A; class Polyangia; order Polyangiales; family Polyangiaceae; genus PMG-095. The sequence goes on from DASXWF010001241.1 coordinate 17,422, forward strand.
GCCAGCAAGGGTGTTCGTGCCGGGGAACGCTTTGGGGTCAACGATGTGCGTGAGCTCGGCGATGCGACCGAACGTGCAGCCGATGTTGACGCGAAGGACGCGGATCCAGCGGGCTTGTTCGTTGGTCACGCCTCACCTCCGAGGCCGGACGCGTCAGCACCGCCAGCGATGTCGAGTCGCGAGGTTGGTACGGCGGTGCTGACGCTGGGTCCGGGGTCGCGCTTAGCTGCGGCAATCTGACCTGCCGTGCTCGCGACCTTGTTGCAGTCAGCTGGGGAGCTGGGCTGCGAACTCGTGATGTTGTTGAGGCGCTGCGCTTGCCCGGCATGCGCGCACTTCCAGCACTGCCAAAGCTGCTCGTAGCGAAGGTGCGCGGGACGGTCTGCGCCGTGGTCCTTCTCGCCGACCCAGTGGCGGGTTAGGCCGCAGTCTGGGCAAGCAGCGCCGCGCTCACGAAGAGCGAGTTGCATGTGCTGGAGGACAAGGCCGGTCTTTGTTGACGCTGCATCACCGCTGGCCCAGCTATGAGAGGCCGGGGGGGGTGGCTGTTCCTTTCCCTGGACCAGCGGTGACGTTGCGGACTGCGCATCACGTACTGGCATGCGCTGACTCCTTCTCTGCGATGCGCTTGGCGAGCCTGTTCAGCTTCGCATCAAGTGCGCGGTCGAACTCGGGACCCATGTGGCAGCGCAGGATCTCGAGGCAGATCCAAACGTCGGCCGCTTCGTTCGCGAGCTTGTCCAGGTCAGAGCGCCCGTGCTTCTCGCGGACGACTTCACTGATGAGCTCGGCGCATTCCTCGATCGTCTTGTCGAGGTTGTGCACGGCGCCGAATGTGGCGAGGGTGCGCCAGTAGATGTTGGAGGTGGTCACCGTTCAACCTCTCGTGTAAGCGACGACGAAGCCGCTGATTAGGAGCGCGAAAAAGATCGCCATGTAGGCGGGGTCGACTTCAATGGTCACGAGCACCTCCAGATGACCGCGAGCGCGCCGAGGAAACCGACGCCGAGTAGGTGGGCGAGGGTCACGACAGCCAGCTCCACACGTTGATCAGCCACGCCAGCGCCACGACCTCGCCGACGACCTTGGCGGCTTGTTTGCGGGCACAACGCAGACGCCACGCGGCATGGGATGCGTCCTCAGCTTTGCGCGCGGCTAAGCGACGCTGGACCTCGAGGACTTCGGAGAGCGACAGGGGGCGGGTGTCGGAGTCGGGATCGGCGTCGCCATAGAGGCGGGCTGGAGGGACTGATTTCGTCACGCGGCCTCCTGCGTGTACACGTTGACAATCTTCCAGACCGTGTTGACGCCAAGTCCAAGCTCTGCCGCGATGCTTGGATAGGTCCGACCCTCTGCACGGAGGGCAAGCACGCGTCCGTGGTAAGCGCGGCTGCGATCGCGCTGATTCATTGACCGTGTGCCAAAAAGCAGATTACTCAGCCTGTTGTTCGATCGGGTGTCGTCAGGGTGGTGGCGAACTTCCATGCCAGGCGGACATGGTCCAACCCACGCGAGCATCACCAGCACGTGTGCGCGAACCCACCGCCTGGCACCGTCAGACGAGAGTATTCGCGCTCGCAGATATCCTTTCTCCGTGGAGCACATCTTGAGCACTCGGGGAGTCTTTCGCGGCGCTCCGTTAGTCGCGCGCCATCCGCGAATGCGACCAAGATCGCTTGCCTCGTAGTCGGGGTAACCTGGGATCGGTTTCCACTGCTCGGAAGAGAGCTCGGCATCGGTGAAATCAGCGGCCATTGGTAACCGCCTTCGCCTGTGCAACCAATCCAGCAGCCTTGGCGAGCCCCGGCCCACCGTTGCTACGCTCGCGTACGAGACGCGCTGCGCCAATGCGCCCGCGACGACCAATCGCCTCCATCTCAGCGAACGTGTCGAGAAGGTCGATACTCTCTCGGAGACACACGTGGTTGTCGGCGTTCGCCGATACCAGCTTGACGACGGTGCGCGATCCAACCTCGGACACGGCTTGCACCGCTGGCGCGAGCTGCTCGGGACACAGCCCGGACTCGTCTCCGCGCGCCTCGTCAGCAAGTTCTTGCAGCAGGTCGGCCATACCGAGCGCGAGCAAGGCACTCAGCGGAATCGGGCGCGTGCCGTTCTCGTAGCCCTGCACGATGCCGTGCGACTTGCCGAGCTTTGCAGCAGCCCACTCCTGCGATCCAAGCTTCTTGCGATGCCGCGTGAAGCGCTCGGCAAGACTGTTCACGTCTGCAGTAGTTTCTTTTGTCACCGTCGCTACTCCCGCCACTTGGCTTGCTTGTGAATACTCACGACATGAAGAACGCGAACGAGATCACGGCCCGCCGTTACGAGTCCGGCCAAGCAACCAGTCGGCGGAGACGCCGAGCTGATCGCAGAGCCAAACGAGCGTCTCGAGGCTCGGCTTGCTGCGGTCGTCCTCGATTTGGTCGAGGAAGTTCTTGGAGCGCTTCTGGTCGCAGGTAGCGGTCAGTTCCGGCCGTGAGAGACCACGAGCTTCACGCGCCCGACGAACCCGCTTTCCTAGGTATCGAATCGGCATGGCTCCAGTAGTTTTACAACCGACGGTTGGAGTCGCGCAAGTGGCTATCTCGCATCACACCGCAATCGTTCGGGATTGCGTTGCACTCACCCCTCCGGTAGGGTTCCAACTACCAGTGGGCTCTGCTGCCAAAAAACTGAAGACGCCTGACGACAAGCGCCGTGGCGAGCGCATCAAGCAGCTCATCAGAGAGAGCGGCCTAACCCAGCGTGCCTATGGGGAAAAGATAGGTCTCTCGCAGAACAGCATGAGTCTGCTGGTCACGGGCGCGACCGTCCCCGGAGACGAGACGCTCACCAGGATATGCGCGTACAGTCGCACGTCGCGCGCCTGGGTCCTCGATGGCACTGGGGAACGGACGCTCGCACCAGGCGTCCAGGTCCCCAAACTCGTTCGTTCGCCGAAGACCGGAGAGCGAGGTCACCCCGACGTCGCGCGCTGGCTATCTGGCACCGACCGAGGCAAGTCGCTGACCATCGAAGCTAAGCGGTGGTTACGCAGAATGCCGTGGGACGAAGACGAGCGCGTTCCCGACAAGGCTATTGAGCTGGCGCTAAAGGCGTTTCAAGAAACGCACCGCGGCTCGCCCTGAGAAAACACGACACGCGATAGGAATCTATGCACTCGTAGGAGTAACCACCCTTGCGGGTCGAGCTGCGTGCGTGGATACTCCATGCCCTGCCTTGGTCGTACGTTTGGCGGGGAGGGTGCTGTTTTGAGGGGAATACTCGTGATTCGCCAGCCGCTGGGGGCGGCCACGGCGATCGCTGAAGCGTGCGACTGTGTAGTTCTTCGCGGCGACATGGTGCGTGGCGGCAGCAGGCTAACCGTCCGCTTCAAGATGCGCGGCTTAGCTAAGCTGTCGATTGCTCACGCAAAAGGCGCCCTTCGGTGCGTCGAGTTCGCGCGGTAGGCAAAATAAATAGTTGGCAAAATCCAACCAGCGGTTGTACAACAGTCTGAGTCCGGGCGCTGAATCAAGGCGCCCTTTCTTTGGCACGAGGAATACAACCGATGATTGTACAACCTTCGACCGCCGCCTCCCGCACCACCTACATCCGCGCTCGCCTCGACGCTCTACACGCCGTCGCGATGACGACGATGGACGCGCACGAGTTCGAGTCTGCGTGCTCTGCCATCGCGCTGCTTAGCGGCGTGCTGCCGGAGCTCGATGCGCGAGTCCGCAAGGAGCGCCGCTCCGCCATGGCCGCCCGCGTGGATGCGGTTGTGATGGCGGCAGAGGCGGTGATGCTGTGACCCCCGCCGAGGCCTTCGAACTCGGCCGCCTCGTCGCCCTGTGGCGAGACCGCGCCAGTGTGACCACCGACGTCATCGCACGCGCTGCGCTGATCGAGTGCGCTGACGAGCTTGAGGAGCGTTTCGCGCGCTTCACGGAGGTGGCACGTGCAGAGAGGAACTAACAGCGCCTACCGCATCCACAGTGCCCACGCTGCCGAGCTTGAGCCAGGACGCTACGGATACACGGTCACGCTCGAGACCTTTGGCGGGCTGCTGCACGACGTCGTGGTTCATCCCGAGCTGGACGCCGAGGTGTACGAGCTGTCTGGTCTGCGTGGGCCCGTGCTGGCCGTGCAGTGGTGCCGTGACAACGAGGGCGAGGTCTGCCGCGCTTGCGAGCGTGCTCGCGATGGCGTTGCGCTCGACGCGTACACGCGAGTTTGGTTCGCGGATGGCGTAGACGAAGAGGGTGAGTGGCGGGCTAAGCGGTCCGCGGGAAAGAGGGTGGCCTAGATGGATACGCTTGAAGTGCTTGAGAAGGCGCGGGAGTTGATCTCGGACCCGAAGCGGTGGACGAAGGCGTACTACGCGACCAACGACGATAGTAACTGGCTCACGCCAGCGGACCAGTCTGCTTGCCGATTCTGCATGGTCGGCGCACTTGCCAAGGTCGCCGACACGAGTGTTTTCCAGGCGGAGCACTCCGAAGCCTATAACGCGCTTGCCGACGTCGTTGTGTATGAGCTGTGCGAGTACGTGAGCGTCTTCAACGATCGCGCTGAGCACCACGAAGTCCTCGCCGCATTCGATCTCGCCATCGCCAAGCTCAAGGAGTCCGCCCATGTCCCCCAGTGAAACCGCCTACGCCGCCCACCGCATCGCCACCGAGCGCGAGAGCGACCCCGCCTACGACCTCGCCCGCCAGCGCGTCCTAGACGCCGTTGCCGCCCGCGAAGACGGCTGGGTGCCGACCACGCTCGAGAAGCGCTGGTCTCGCCGCTTCCGGTCCACGCTCCACCGTAGCCCGCAGTTCTACCGTGAGCCGGACTGGCACGTGACGACCATCTTCCCGATCACGGAGCTGCGCTCTTCGGCGGTGACGGTGAACGCCGGCCCGAACCAGGCATGGGCGCTCATCGTGGCCGAGGCCGAGGTGAAGCGGGTGGTGATTGCGTTGGCGCTGGTTGGGTACCTGTGTCGGTTGACCATGGCCGCGACGCAGCGGGAGTTCATGGAGGTGTGCGGGCTCATGCCGACTGTGGAGCCGAGCAACCTGGCGATGTTGGTGGAGCCGATGGAGCGCGAAAGCGCAGAGGAGTGACGACAATGCAAACGAAGCAAGAGAAGCGGAACGGCGCTGAGGCACGCGGAAACGAACGCGGCCAGAGAAGCGCAGCCGAACAGCTGGCAGAGCTGGACAAGCGCCTCGGCAAGACCCAGGGCGCCAAGCGTGAGCGGCGCCGCCTCGTGCGCGCGCTTACCGGAAAGGCGGCCTGAGCCATGCGAGAAGCCAAGGACTCGCCGGAGTGCCAGGCGTTCTTCGCCGACCTCATGAAGGTCTACGAGAAGCATGGGTTAGCGATCTGCTCATTTGACGGGTCGCCGCTCAGCGTGATCGATCTCGAACGCCGTCACCGCGACGGCTGGCGACTTGCCGACGCTTATCTCGAAGGAGCCTGCGACGAGCGAAAGGTTGGTGAGTGATGTCACGCTTTCAGAAAGCTACCCGCAAGCAGCTCAAGCTACGCATGGCACTCGTGGCGCCCACCGGTGGCGGCAAGACGTACACCGCACTCGTGGTGGCCGGCTTCCTTGGCCAGCGCGTGGCGGTCATCGACACCGAAAACCGGTCCGCGTCCAAGTACGTGGGCGAGCCTGGCATCCCGGACTTCGACGTGCTCGAGCTCGATAGCTATGCGCCGCGCAACTACGTGGAGGCCATCAAGGAGGCCGAGCGCGAGGGCTACGACGTCATCATCGTGGACGGCGTCACGCAGGCGTGGTCAGGCAAGGATGGTGCGCTTGAGATGGTCGACAAGGCTGCCAAGCGCTCATCATCCGGCAACAGCTTCACCGCCTGGCGCGATGTGACCCCGCAGCACAACGCCCTCGTTGAGGCGCTCGTGCAGTGCAAGTCGCACCTGATCGTCACGATGCGCGCGAAGATGGAATACGTCATGGACGAGGACTCGCGCGGCAAGAAGACGCCTCGCAAGGTCGGCATGGCACCGGTCCAGCGGGACGGGCTTGAGTACGAGTTCGACGTGGTCGGCGATCTGGACGTCGAGCACAACCTCATGATCAGCAAGACGCGCTGCTCCGCGCTGGATGGCGTCGTCATGAACAAGCCCGGCCGCGAGCTGGCCGAGAAGCTCAAGCTGTGGCTCAGCGAGGGGGTGCGGGAGGAACCGAAGGCTGCCCCTTTAGCCGCCGAATCTTCCGCCTCCCAGAGGAGCGCGGATACCCGCCAGACGACTGGGACTCATGCACCGCGTGGCGCGGCTTCAGATAGCGTCGAGCCCGCCAAGCTCGACGAGTACGGCCTTGCCATCCCCGCGTCACCGTGCCCTGTCGTGCGCCAGGGCAAGCCCAACGCCGGCAAGCTTTGGAGCGAGCTCCAGGGGCCTCTCATCGAGAAGATGTACGCCGAGAACGGCCAGCAGATGACCTCGCAACAGCGCGAGTGGGCCGAGTACCTCATGTCCAGGCGGCAGAAGCGGAAGGCAGCCGAAGCTCACGCGGCGGCAGAATCCGAAGCGGCTGCCAACGAGCGGCCATCGGCGCAGGAAGGAGCTGAGCATGGGACGGCTGCATGAGCTAACTGCCGAGCTGCACGAGCTTCAGGAGCTTGCCGAGGACGGTGCTGACGTGGCGACAGCCATCGAGCGCGTCAGCGGCGACCTGCGCACCAAGGCCACCGGCATCGTGTTCGTGATCCGCAACCTGGAGAGCGACGCCGCTGCGTGCGAGGCCGAGGCCAAGCGCATGGCGGAGCGCGCCAAGGCACGTGCTAACGCAGCCGAGAGGCTCAAGTCCTACGTGCTCGGCACCATGCAGAACCACGGCGTGCTGCGCATCGAAAGCCACACGGTGACGCTGTCCGTGGCCCAGTGCCCTGAGCGCGTCGAAGTAGACGACGAGTCGGCGCTGCCGCCTGAATTCGTGCGAGAGAAGGTCACCAAGTCGCCCGACAAGGCCGCGATCATGGCCGCCTACAAGAAGCACGGAGAGGTCGTGCCTGGAACGCATGTGGTGCGCGGCACCAGATTGGCGATCAAGTGACCGACCGCAAGACCATCGCCGCCGAGATCCAGGCTCGCCACCTGGCAGGCGAGCGCCTGTGCAACCTAGCCCGTGAGTTCAACCTCGCACCGTCAACGACGTGGAACTACGCGCACGGCACCCGCGTCCCAGGCCGCATCTGCGGCAAGGCCTACCCGATCGAAAAGGTCGTCGCGATCAAGAGCGAACTGGCTGCCGGTGTGAAGCCGCTGGCGGTCGCCGTCGAACACGGGGTGTCGGAAAGCACCGTGAAGCACTACCAGCTTGGCCGCCGTCGAAAGGACGTTGCGGCGTAACCGCTACCCCCCTCGAGCCCCCGACCCAGGTCGGCGGTTCTGTGGAGTGCAGCGGCTCCGATTACTGCGTGTGGCCCAGTTTGGTAGGGCGCTCGGTTTGGGTCCGAGAGGTCGGGAGTTCGAGTCTTCCCACGCAGACCAGTTTCAACAACGAAAGCAGGTGTGAATCCAATGCAAGTCCAGTCAAACAGCAACGAAACCGTAGACGACGATCGGCAATACGACGTCTTCCTTGCCAACGTTCAGCGCCGATTTGCTGTCAACATCGACAACGGCAAGCGCCCGCTGTTCACCACGAACGTCGCTGGTTTGTTCGAGGCGTACCTATCCGCGCTCCCGGCCGATCGTCGCCAATACTCCACGTGCAACTGCTGCCGGCACTTTATCGAGCGCTTCGGCGGCCTCGTGACCATCGACGAGACCGGGCGCACCGACTCCGCGCTGTGGCTCGAGGACGACGCAACGGACTACTACGCGGCCGGCGTTTCCGCGATGCTGAAGCTGGTCCGCAAGGCGAAAGTCACCGGCGTGTTCAAGGCGTCCGAGACCGTCTGGGGCACGGCTTCGAGCCCGAAGTCGGCCAAGCATGGAGGCGATGGGAACTGGTCCCACTTCCACCTGGTGCCGCCCGTGACAGCCCGGCACCAAAGCCGAATTCAGACCGCGTACCAGTGCGCGGCCGAGAAGCTGGAGGATCGGGGCCAGGTCGCACGAGCTCTCGGAGAGTACACGGCCGAACACCTGGACGTCGCTCTGAAGCTGCTCAAGTCAGACACGCTCTACCGATCCGAGAAGGTGCTCGGGCCCGCCGAGTGGCTGGCGAAGCTCCACGCCGACCGGGCCAGCGCCAAGGGCAAGGATGCGCGCGAGAACGTGCTCTGGCTGGCGGTAGCGACCGCTCCGGCCGGATTCTGCCACCCGCGATCGAGCATGATCGGGACGCTGCTCGACGACATCGCGTCCGGCAAGGGCTACGACGACGTAGCGCGCGCCTTCAAGGCAAAGATGCACCCGCTCAGCTACCAGCGTCCGCAGGCTGCGCCGTCAGCCGGGACGATCGCGCAAGCGGAGAAGCTCGTTGAGCAGCTCGGGATCGCGTCGTCGCTGCGTCGCCGGTTCGCCCGCATCGAAGAAGTCCTACCCTTCGCGCAGTGGGCGCCAAAGGCCATCGAGACCAAGCCGGCGTCTGGGGGCGTATTCAGCCACCTGGCGCCGAAGGACAAGGTCAAGCCCGTCGAGATGGAGCTGCCGGCCACCACGATGACGTGGGACAAGTTCGAGCGGACGGTGCTGGCCGATGCGATGACGATCGAGGTCTACGCGCCTTACCGCGGCAACTACACCGCGATCCTGACCGCGTCCGATCCCGAGTCGCCGCCCATCCTCCAATGGGACCACGCAGAGAATCGCAACCCGTTCTCGCTCTACGTGTGGCACGGCGGATCGACGAGCACGCAGTGGGGCTTGTCGGTGAGCTGGGTCAATGTGTCCGCCATCGTCGACCGCCCTGCGCACTGGACCGGCACCGGACTGCCCAACCAGTCGCACAGCACGATCATGCTTCTCGAGGGCGCTCGAGAGTCACGAGACGCGGGGCTAGCGCTGTTCCCGGAGACGCTGAAGAGCGAGCTGCACGGTGTTCGCGCGGTCATCGAGGCGCACTCAAAGGCGGGCCGACTCGAGGGCATGGCGGAAGGGTCCGCGTGTGGCCTCTTGTTCGAGCACAGCGGCGCATGGGACGCGCGCCTGCGTGTGACGACGAAGGACGGTCGGCGAGAGTATCGCATCGACAGGAACGACTAGCACTCACGGGCGGTTGCCCGAGGATGGGATGGGTAGAATGCACAACATGCATCGCGAGCTTGGCAAGGTGGAGAGTTGGCGCCTCGGGAAGGAGGGCCACGGCATCTGGACTTTTGATCTCACGTTCAAGCGCGAGAACGGGCACCAGACATTCGGAGGCTATGCGCTGTGTGCGCCTGGCAAGCCCGACCGTATCGGCTCCGCTGCTGGCATGGACTTCGTGATCGGCGTCTGCGCAGCACTCGGCGTCGAGGACTTCTCGAAGCTGAACGGCAAGACGTGCTGGCTCCTGTTCGAGGACAAGAGCTGGAACAGCCTGATCAAAGGCGTGCAGCAACTCGAGACAGACGGCAATGGTTTGTTCCTAGTGTCCGAATGGCAGAAGCGCTGGTTCCCGGAGCAGTACAAATGACCTCGCCGAAGACGAAACCGGTGGTGACGATGGCCGATCGAGAAGCGGCGTGGAAAGCGATGAACGCCGGTCTTCTGCCGGTAGACGCAGCGCTGCGTGGATTCGTTGAGCGCTGGTTTGCCGGCGATGTGGAGCTGACCGGCGCGTCTGCGAAGACGCTAGACGACATCGCCCTCGGCTTCGCCACCGCCCGCACCGAAGCCCACGCGGCTGGGTATGCGGAGTGTCAGAGGGATGCTGGCGCATTCGTTCGTGCGTCTGGCGACGATGTTGGGGCGCGTGACATTGAAGCCGGCGAGCACGTTGGGGCGGCGAAGGAGGTGGAGTGATGGGAGCCAAACTTTTGAAGTGCGAACCGATTGAAGGCGAGGAGTGGCGTCAGGCTGTCGGTCATCGTGGATATGAAGTGAGCTCACTCGGTCGCGTGAGAAGCTGGCTTGTGAACGGTCATCCGCACGCAACGCGAAAAGAGCCACGGATCGTTCGCCAGTCGATTCGAAACAGGTACTGGTCGGTCAACATAGGAGTCGGCAAGAGGAGGAATAGAACGGTCCACCAACTCGTACTGGAAGCGTTTGTGGGGCCACGACCGTGTCACACATTTGACGGTTGTCACAACAACGGCAACAGGGACGACAACCGCGCCGTCAATCTGCGCTGGGACTCGAGAAGCGCCAACCAGAAGGACGCGATCTCGCACGGAACACACAACCCTCCTATCGGATCGAGAAATGGAATGGCCGTTCTAAGCGACGAAGACGTTCGCCTCATAAAGGCGGCTTTCGTTCGCCTAAAGGACGAACTGGCGGCCACCTATGGTGTGACAAGAGAATGCATCAACTCGGTTTTCGTTGGTGCGCGCTGGAGGCATGTCGCATGACTGACTTGCAAGCCCAAGAACGCATCGAGCTCCTATCCGTCCGCGCGACGAAGGCTGATCAGGAGCTGGCGAAGGCGCTGAACAGCTACCGGCTGCTGACCGAGGAATGCCGTCGGCTGAGGGAGGAGCGGGACCAATGGGAAGAGGCCGCTGAAGAGAGCGAGCGCATCGCTGGCGCGACCGATGACGAGTGGGTAACCGCCGAGTCGTACGATGACTGGCTGTCTGAGTCGCACGAGAAGTTTGTGGCCATGGGCAAGGAGCTTCACGAGGATTGGGCATTCCAGGCGAAGGCGGCGCTTGGGCTCGGAGAGGAACGCATTGCCGAGCTTGAGCGCGAGGCCGAGTCCGCCGAATCCACCATCGCCGCGTTGACGAAGCGGGCCGAAGATGCCGAGGACGAGTGTAACGCCGTTCGTTCCGAGCGCGACGACCTCCGCGCGAAGCTGGCCGACATGACCGATCGCTACCACGAGGCGAGCGGCGAAGCGGACCGGCTACGCGACAGGATCAACCACGCCGGTGCGTACGCGCGCAAGTCGGTGGATGGCGAGCGGAAGTACTTCGGCGACACCCTCGCGAAAATCATCGCCGATTGCGAGACCAACCGCATTCACGGCTGGGGGAGCCAGAACATGCTTGCTGTCGCCACCCATCTCCGTGACGCCCTCGCCGAACTCCGCAACCTCCGCTCCGAGCTCGACATCACCAAGGAATACCGTCAGAGATACTTCTCCGTTGCGATCGAACGACGCGATGAGATCAAGCGGCTGCGGGATGGGGTGGAGGCGTTGGCCAAAGAGTACGACCGCGAGCCGATGTCGTCGGATCTGGAATACGATCGCGGATATGACGCTGGTGGACGAGCCGTGTCTCGCGAGATCCGCTCCCTCCTCACCCCACCGGCGCAACCTGTGAGCGCGGGGGAAGGGGAGGTGCGTCATGACTCGTTGTAACTGGCGTGGATGCGAGAACGAAGCTGACCCGCGGTGGTGGATGCACGGAATCGATGGCAAGGCGGCTCCGGCCTGCGATGCGCACACCGAGCTCCCGTGCCTCACGACGGATGAGAGCGAGTGCAAGTGCTGCCCGTGGAATGGCGTGAAGCCCAAGGAGCCGAGACGATGACGAGCGAGGAAATGAAGCTTGAACGCGAGAGACTGCTGACGAAGATCTGGCCGCTGCAGAAGATCGAAAGCGTACGCGTTAGCATCCACTGTTACGACGCGGACCGGACGCTGGTTGCCGGGTACTCGTCGTCTCCTGGTGGCCAGGGCGTAGACCTAGCCGCCCTGCGCGTCCTCGCAGGTGAGCCCGCCCCCGACGCCGAGCTGAGGCGGGAGCTGGGGGAGCTGGTGGAGACGACGCTTGCCGAGTCGAAGGTTGCGACCGGCGCACCGCTTTACGACGCTGGTTACTCCGACTGCGCGCGAGTATTTGCTGATGCTGTAGAAGCGCTGTTGGCGAAGGGAGGGGGCAAGTGAGCGATGATGTGTTGACAGCAGAGGAGCGCGCCGTGGTTGAGGCGCAAAAGTCGCGAATCCTGGCCAACGGTGACGCCGTTGCCGAGTGCCGGTACAACGATGTGCGGCGATGCTTTGACGACGACGTGGCGAACCTGGTGGTCATCATCACCCGCCTCGCCGCCGAGCTTGCCATCGCCACGAGTGATGAGGGGGTGTGCGAGAGGTTTGAGGCGCTGCTTTCAAGCTTCGAGTTCGACTCGCTCGAGAGGAACGGAGAAGGCGACAGGTACTACATCGGGTATTGGATCCGCGACAAGCACGACAACGCGCGGCACGTGTTCACGGAATGGCACGAAAAGATCGGCGCCTGCATCGCCGAGCTGAGAAAGGACAAGCCATGAGCCTCGACATCGAAGCAATCGCGCGGGAGTACCTGCACCACCAGTTCGCCAAGTCGTGGCGTGCGCGTGTTCTCGCCTGGTTCGGGTGGGAGCCGTACGGGGAGGATGACGTGGCTCAGTTGGTGTTGATGTTGGGGGCGGTGTTTGAGGCGGGGAGGGAGTGATATGGCGATCAAGTTCGAAAAGATTCAGCCCGGCATGACGCTGTGGGACGTGCACAGCGAGCGCGCCGGAAATACCACGATGAAACGATGGGGTGATTGGCCCGTGCGCGTGATATCGGTCGACGCCGACAGCAAAAGCGCGATGGTGTCGTGGAACGGCAATGAGCCGACGCGCTGGTACTATCATCGCCTGCGCAAGCTGTACGCCAAAGTCCCGCCGAAGCTTGCCGAGAAGATTGCCGATTCGAATCGGCCATGGGGGCGGTGATGGGAGCTGAGAAAATCGACTTCATGGGCGTGTTCTTCGAGCAGATGCGCACGCTGATTCGGGCGGAGTGGAGGGAGTGATATGGGAGCGGCCGAAAAGCGCGACGACGACGTGTGGTTGACCACGAAAGAGGCGGCCAAATACGCGAAAATGCACAAAAGGACGTTGCTTGAGCATATCGCAAAAGGCCGACTCAAGCCGGACTCGCGTGCGCGACCAGGGTTCAAAGTCCATCGTTTCCGGAAAGAGACGTTGGACGAATGGCTCAAGGATGGGTGATGGCGGCGAAGAAAAAGAAGCAGGCGAACATCGGCCGTGCCGGTGACGGACTGCACGAGCTCGAACCGCGCGGCGGCAAGCGCTGGTGGCGTGCTCGGCTGTTCTGGATCGACGAACGCACGGGCAAGAGCCGCGAGAAGCGCGCCACGTTCCAGGCCGACTCGAAGTGGTTGGCAGGCCAGCATCGCGACAAGCTGCTAGCCGAAGCAAAGTCTAACGAGAAGGCGCTCGGCGAACGCAAGCGGTTCCGCGAAGTCTCGAAGGAGTACCGCGACGGCATCAAGGTTCACGCGACGCTGATCGGCGCGCAGTCCTACTGCCGCACGCTTGACGCACACTTCGGGGACTGGTTTCTCGACACGGTGACGCCGCGCGCCATGCAGGAGTTTCTCGACTCGCTGACCATCGCGAGCGTCAACAACGTGCGCACCGCGCTGATCAACATCTTCCGCGTGGCCGTCCGCAAGCACTACGTCGCCGAGAACCTCGCCAAGAAGACCGAGCGCAGGCGCGACACCGAGCACCGCGAAGAGAGCGAAGAGGCGCCAGACCGAGCGCTCACGCCAGAGCAGACCGCGGCTTACTTCGACGACCTCGAGGAGCACGAGCCCGAGCTCTATCCGATCGTCTATTGCCAGTTCATGCTCGGCTGCCGCTACTCCGAGGTGACCGCGCTGCGTCACGAAGACATCGACCTAGAGACCGGTCTCGTGAAGGTGCGCCGTGGGCAGTACCGAGGCCACACTGGGCGCAACAAGGGCAAGAAGAGCCGGCCCAACGCGCTCCCGCCCGAGGCCGTCGAGATGGTCAAGGCGTACATCGCCACGGCGAAGCGCGAGGGATGGCCCGGCCACGAAGAACTGGTGTTCCCGAGGCCGCTGTACGGACGCACGAGGCCGTTCAACCACTGGGCGTCAACCACGGTCGACAAGAAGATCCGGCGCTCGTTCGCACGCGTCGGTATCGCGGTGAAAGGCACGAGCCACGTTGCCAGACACTCGGCGATCACCATGGCCGAGCAGGCAGGCGTCTCCGAAGCCGTCCGAATGAAGGTCTACGGCCACCGGTCGAAGAAGATCCACGCCGGCTACGTGGGCCTGGCGCCCTCCAAAGCCATCGAAGTCAGTCAGTCTGTGGGCCAGGCCATCAAGGCAGCCCGAACCGGCGCGAAAACCGGCACTCAGGCCAGTGATGACTTGATTGACCCTGAGAAATAGGGGAGAACTGTCGCATGGGTGTTTTTGCTGACGAAAATCGTGCTGAGCGGAATGATGAGGCGAATTCGCAAGATTCGCGCGGGATAGCGCGGTCTGGGGTGGCGGTCGATGGCGGCGAGAGCGAGTCGAAGGCGACGGAACCGGCACAAGAAACCGGCACGTCTGGCGCCGGCGAAGAATGGCGCCCTGTAGCTGGGTTCGAATGGTACGAGGTGAGCAGCCTGGGTCGCGTGAGAAGCATGGCCCCGTTGGGTCGCGCGAAGTCTCAGCCGAAGCACCCGCGTATCTTGAAGGCTTGCATGAGTGGTCGGTATCTGGCGGTTGGGCTGTACCGGCCAGGCGGACCGAGACGGCCACGGATACGCTACGTCCACAGGCTCGTAGCCGAAGCGTTCATCGGGACCATCGCGCATGGTCTGGACGTCTGCCACATCAACGGCAACAGGTTCAACAACTCGAGCGCGAACCTCCGCATCGACACGCGTGCCAGCAACATGGCCGACGCTTTCGCGCACGGAGCGGTTCCGCTCGGCTCGGCTAGAGCGAACTCGAAGCTGAACGAAGACATCGTGAAACGTCTCAGGTCGGGAGACGGGAGCGCGTTTGCCGATGCTCGCTCGCTCGGAGCGTCGTCGCGTTCGATTAGAGACGCGGCCAACCGAATCACGTGGAAACACGTCGGATGACCAGCCCTCCCTGGCCCGCGCTTTGCGCCGAAGTGGCGAAGCTGAAGATCGAACTGCCAAAGGGGCAGGTCGTGCAACTGAAAGCGGTGAAGTGATGGCAAAGTACAGGAAGAAACCGGTTGTGATCGAGGCGTTCGAGAACGTTCCTGGTAGGAACGCGCCGGCGTGGCTTGCCGAGGCGATTGTGTCCGGGGCTGTCGTCGCGTGCGGTCTTACGCACACGCTCGAAATCCAGACGCTTGAGGGGACGATGGTCGCCGGCAAGGGCGACTTCGTCATTCGCGGCGTGAAGGGCGAGATCTACCCATGCAAGCCCGACATCTTCGCGGCGACGTACGAACTTTTCGACGAAAGCTGAAGATCGAAATCCGTAGTGGTTCCGTGGTGGATATCAGAAAGAAACCGCGGGCTGTATGATATTTGTGGCGTTTGCGGCCGTGGTCTGGCAACCTCCACAAAAGAGGTCGAAATGTCTAACCGAGAAGCCCTGTCTGAGCTGGCCAGCTTTTTCAAGTCAATGAAAGACTCTGTCGAGAAGTTCTACGCTTCTCTTGAGATGGAGGTTCCCGAGCTTTGCGTAAGCGAAGACGACGGGTACATGATTCGATCCAGGCCGGATGATCTAGTCGCAGACATTACGCTGTTTGGGTGGTGGAAATGGAGCGACGACTCAGATGACTTAGACGGCCCTGAACGCATGGAGTGGACCGCGGCGATCTCGCTGTACAAGGAGCACTTCATGGAAGGAGACGTTGACTGCATTAGCGGTCACGATCTGGATCGGCTCGTCGTGAGGCTTCGTCAGGCGATACGCGCGGCTTCTATCGCAAGTTCGTTCAGACGCGACATGCCACACATGGAACTTGGGTGGCGCATGCTGTCGTTTGGGAACTACGCGATGTCTCTAGACGGAATCATATCCATGATGGAGTCGGCGACCGATGCCGACGTAGAGTCCGCGTACGAGTCAGCGCGTAGTGCGGGTTACCCGGACCAATGACCCGAGGCGGCAAACGCCCCGGCGCAGGCAAGCCCTCAAAAGGCATCATTCGCCGAGCCCAGGTCAACCTAGACGCGGCCCACAACACGATGCTGCTGGAGCTCGAGACCGAGTTGCGCATGTCGGCTAGCGACGTGCTTAGGCTGTGCATTGCGACGACGTACACGGCGCGCAAGGGGCGCGGGAAGAGGGAGGGGTGATGGCGTGGAACACCGCAACAACTGAGAAGGCCATCGCGGACGCCACCGAGCTCATGCTCGGAGGTGACGGGCTGCGCGTGTTCGGCGTTTGGCCTGTAAGCGGCGGCTTCGTGATCAGCGGCGAATACCGGGAGACGGGAATGCAGGCGCTGGTCCCGTTCATGTTGGTCGAGCGGGCGCAGCGCGGCGAGCCGCTCCCCATGCTCGAGCGCATCGACTACGACTTCCGGTTGATGATGCGCGACGCCGACCGCCGTTCAGAGAAGCTACACAGCGAACTGCACACGCCCGGCAACGAGGCCGTTTCTCTCGAGAAAAAGGCCTAACTGCAAGTGTTAAGCTGGAAGGAATTGTTGATGGAATCCATCGGCAAAGGGAGGAAAACCATGGGCAATGAGCGAAAACGGGAACCCCTAGGATCTGGGCACTTGCCGCGCATCGGGCGCAGTCTTTCACGCGGACTGTGCAGTGCGCTGATCGCGCTGTCGCTGGCGGGGTGCGAGACCGCTGCTGAGCGAGACGCCGAGTGGCGCGACGAAGCCTCGGAGCACTGCGCTGGCGTCGTGTGTCCATCGCCGACAAGAGCCGCCTACGTCAACACGGGCAAGCCGTACTGGCAGGAGCTGTGCGTGTGCGCTGTGCCCACTCGGAAGCCCACCCCATGACCCCCACCAATCCCGAACCAAAGCCCGAGCGCAAGGAACACGGCTTCCCGGGTCACTTCATCGGCGCACGCAAGTGCTGCTATCGACGCCACACGAGCGTCAACGGCTACCGGGTCTCCACGGTTGGCTGCTACCACGACGACTACGAGAAGCCGGAGGAGATCGGGTATCGCCGGCTGTACGAGACCATGGTGTTCGCACTCGGCCCAGACGGCGAGCCTTCCAGCTACACGGAGATCGACTCGCGCGGCTACCGGACATCCGACGAGGCCGACGTGGGTCACGAGGAGATGGTTGCGAAGTACGAGCGCGCCGCGTGCAGTGGGGGTGGGCGGTGACACTCGAGCCCTACCACCGCATCCTACTTGGCCTCGACGATGCCCCGCGTCTCCTGCCGGCCTGGTTCACCCCGCGCGGCATACTGACGCTGTTCGAGATCCCGGATTGCGACCAAGCCACGGAGTTGCAGCGACGGACCACGGTCACGCTCGCCAGCGCGCAGGACTGGCACTTCTTCGAGGAAGGCATGGAGCTGGACGACGGCACCGGGCATCCTGCGCTGTGTGGAGGGATGGAATGACCAAGCTCACCTGGACGACCGAGAAGCCGACTGAGGCGGGGTGGTATTGGTACAAGACGCCAAACCATCAACGAGCTGTGATCGGATACCTGAGATCAAGCCTTCACTGGGAGCTTGGAGACCAACTGCACCTGTCACATCCGGCCTTCGACGGATCGACCTGGTCCGGCCCCATCCCCGCCCCGGAGGAGCCGTGAGCCTTGATCGCAGCCACTTCATCCATTTTCCGTTCGTCGACCCGGTGTCATGGGCCAAGCGCTACGGCATCGAACCCGCTTCGGCCGACTGCTACCGATGCGGCACCGAACTGCACACGTGCATCCCGTTCGCGCATGGACAACTACGCGGGCTGATCGCGCCCCTGTGTTCGTGTGGCCATCCGAATCCGCCATACTGCGTAGTTATGTCCAACGGCGGAAGCATGGTCGATTACCTGTTAGGCAAGTGAGCGGAGCAGGAAAGCAAATAGCCCCACCGCGCCCGATGGGGCAGGATGGGGTGAGGGAGGTGGGGGAGGATGAAAACGATATCTCGCGACGAGTTCATTGCAGATCCCGGCAAGGCGATGGACACCGCCGAAACGGTCAGCATCGTCGATGAATCCGGAAACAGCTGCGACAAGAGCGATGCGTTGATCGGTCTGGTCGAGGAGCTGCGCCGTGGATGACTACGCAACCTGCACCGAGTTCGTCCACGGCCGCGGCATCGTCGCCCACGGCCCACTGCGCGCCCAGTTCGTTGACGGCGACGGGCGGCACTGCGAGGAGCAGGAGCGTGCGTTTTGGCAGGCGTGGAGGGTTCGGGTTGGGCTGGAGGAGTTGAAGCGATGACATTCGCTGAAAAAGGCCTCGTCTGCGACGTCTGCGGAAACCCCCTCCACGAGCACTGGCGTCAGCGCGAATGCCTTGCGCCTGATCTTGAGCTGTGCGCGGTCTGTGGCACGCGGATGCTCGCCGAAGAACTCCAAACGCACCCGTGCAATCCTCGGCCAAAATACGTGTGGTACAAAGGTGAGCTGAAGTTCGTGCGCAGCTGGAGGAATGGCCTACCCGAAGTCGTGACGTGGGTAAGCATGGACGCAGCCGGCAGCGACTTCGTCACCGATTTCCGTGAGCCAACCGAGGACGAACTAGCCAAGATCCGCCGCCCCTAGCCACCCGCCACCGCCACGCGCTACCATCCCGACCGCCTTTCCTCGAGGAGCTTCATGAATCGCGCATTTCTTGCGTTGGTAGCCCTTTGCGTCGCGTGCGGCGATGCTCAGTCCACGCCCTACGACGACGCGTCCACACGCGCTGACGCGACCGTGTCCGAGTACGATTCGGGCCTGGCCATCGACGATGCCGGCACCAAGCTACCGGACGCCTCGTGGCCCGACGACGCAAGCGCGCCTGCTCACCCCGATGCCGGGGACGACGCAGGTCAAGACGCGGGGCCCGACCCCATCCCGGACCGCATCGTGCTCAAAGGCGGGCGTGGCTGGGACAACTCGAACAGGCTTGGCAGTGCGCCGCTGAAGGGCCTGCGCGGCTCCGTAGCGGGCGTCACCGTGGCGCTACTCGTGCGCATCATTGACCCCACCGTGAACGCGATCCTGTTCGACTACACGGACGGGACCGGCAAGGGGTACCGCTGGGTCAGCGACCCGAGCGGGATGCTCACCTTCTCGCCATCGACCCTGGCCGCGAACTGGAAGAACTCGCCCGGGTACAACCCCTCCGCCGAGCTCGGGAAGGTGCAGCTCCTTGTGGGCGTGCACAGCGGCGCGGATGGGCAGATCGACCTGTGGGCCGGAGATACGCGTGTCGGCGGTGGCGCTTTCGTGGACGGGTACGCGCCCCCAGCGCTGAACGGCACGCGCAACACGGTCGGCCTTCGCGGCAACGGGTCGCAGGCGTACACGGGCGCGGACATCTTCGCGTGGGCAGGCTGGGATAGGCCGCTCACGGACGCGGAGATCCATAGCCTCTACGCCTACACGCTCGAGCGCGGGAAGCTGCCGGCGAACATTCCCGGGCTGGAAGGCCTGTACGACGTTGCCGCAGACGCGACGGGAGACGCTTTCCCGGCGACCGTCCACGACCAGGTCGGGGACAGCGACTTCGCGTTCTATGCAGGCGGGCCGGATGGTCTCGATCTCGTCACAGTGGAAGACCCCGAGTTCGCATGGGGCACGCCGTTCGAGCCGCGCCGGGTGTGGCTCGGTATCGGCGACAGCGAGATGGGCGGGCGTGGTGACATCAAAGACGCACCCGCCGAGTACCAGCTACCACACGACGGCATGTGGATGGTGCGGTCGGTTGGCGCTGGCATCGAACCTTACGGCGAGCCCTGTGGAGACGGGTACGCTGCGAGCGCCGGAGTGAGCCCGATCGGCCTGTTCGGCTGGATGGACTGGAGGCGCACAGGCGTCTCCACCGTCGTAGTCAACGCGGGTGCAGGTGGCAGCAAGACTGAGCAATGGGTCCCAGGTCAGATGCAGTACGAACGCGCGGTCGCGAACGTGCGGCATGCCCTGTCGCGCACGAACACAACGCTAGCTGGCACCGTCGTCTTCATCGGTGCCAACGACGCCGCGCTCTACGAAACTCCGCCCTGGCTCGCGAACACGCGCATCACGCTGGAAAGGCTCGGGAAGGCGATCGGCGCGCAGTGGGCCGGCAAGCCGGTCGTGATCGTCCAGCTACCCGCGACCGTGCCCACGGGTGCGCCGTACCCGGGCTGGGCGAGCACGCGGGCGCAGATCCAGCAGCTCGCGGCCGAGGACGGGTACCCGCTGATACAGGCTCCAGAGGGGCCGTGGCGGGAGTCATACGGGCTGCACTTGGCGACGCAGGGGAACGTGGTGGTCGCCGAAGGGGTCGGCGGGGTCGTGTGGAACTAGCGCGACTTCGGCGGCACAGTCCGAGCCGAAGCGCTAAGCGGATTCGCTGGCGGACTATCGCTGTCCAGCCCCTGCGCCTCCCTCCACTGCCGCCGCAGCTCGAGCCCAGCCGCTTCCGCCACGTTGGCCCTGCGCTGCGCCACCACGAGGTCTCCTCGCACCGCATCCAAGTCCGCTTGCAGCTCGCGCGACTTGGCCACCAGCGCCCGCTCACGGGCATCGGCGAGCTTGGCGGCTTCGTGGTGGGCGTGGCGCTCTACGTCGAGCTGGGCGAGCGCACGGGTGGCACGCTGGCGCCAGAAGTCGATGAGCGCTTCGGGGGCGTCGTCGGGGGCGCTGTCGGGGAGCGCGGGAACCTTGCGGGTGACCTCGTCAGTCACGGGCTTCGTCGCTTTCTCGGCGGCCAGCAGCGCCCGCTTGTTCCTTCCCTCCAGCACGGCGCCGACCACTCGCAGCACCGCGAGAATCGCGGCGAAAGCGCCTCCGGCCGCGCCCTCGGGGCTGAGGTGGGCGAGGAGCGATGACAGCCAGTCGGGCACTCACGGGACCATCGGGCGCAGGTGCTTCAACAACAGCGCCTCCCTTTCCTCGTGAGTCTTGCAAGCGCGCATGGCGTCCTGAACCTTCGCCGTCGCTGGGATGCCTTGGCAATGCGGCCAATCTTTCTTCTTCCATCGCCCGCCTGCGTACAAGCCGCAGCGCTCAGCCTGCTCGGTGTACGTCTCGAAGAAATCGCACCCGTGCTTCTGGCAGTCCCATCGGTGAGCGCCGCAGATGAAGTCCACGGCCACGCCGAACGTGTGCATGCTGCTTTTGATGCCCGTGCCCTTGCGAGCGAGCATCGCAGCGCGCTCCGGAGAGCGGTAGGTCTCGTGGATGACGGGGTCGAAGCCCAGCGCCTTCATGCGACCCTCGAGGGCGATCACGCGAGCTCGGAACGGGGCCAGCAGAACGCTGACGTCGCTCCAGCGCTCGGTCGCGCCCTTCTCGGTGATGCCGATCGTCACGCCGCCTCCGGTACGTCTTCGTCGTCCTCTGGGTCCTTCTCGTCGGGATCTTCTCCGACGACGCATTCCACGATCACGATGGGCTCGCTGCCCACGGTGATCGCGGCGTAGGGGGAGCGCAGTGCGGCGCCTTCCACGATGGCGAGGGACAGGCCGGTCACGACTGCCCCCAAAGCACCGCCGCGATGACGCACGCCAAGAACAGCGCGCCAGTCGCCGCCGCGCCGATCCAGAACGACTTCATCTCCGCGCGCTCGTCCCGCTTGAACGGGTTGGGTTCGAACTCGCTCATTTGAGCCCCCGGTGCTTGGCGCTCGGCCGCTGCATCGGCGTCACGACGTCCTCGATCATCTCGAGCGCGTCCGCCGCCTCTTCCACCGCTCGCTCGACGTTCACGGGCTTGACCTGTTCGCCGCGCTTCCTCGCCTGCCTACGCTGGCGAATCCACGCACCGAACCGGCCCAGCGCGATCGCAAGCGAGATGACCCCGCTGGTGATCATCATGGCTGCTTCGCTCCGTGTCCGAGCGCCGGGAGCTGCCAGGCCCCGAGAGCCGCCGCGATGGCTGCCCACGGCTCCACGGGCAGGATGCCGCCGGTGATGAGTGCCCCGATCGCACCCGAAACAACAAGCATTGCGATTCTGAACACTTTGGCCTTATCCATACTGCTACCTTCCCGGCCCACCGGCCGTCACATCAAACCCACGGCCACGTCCCGTGCGTCGTGATCACTGCCACCGCCGCTTGCGCGTTCGTGTAGTTCTCCGCAGTCGTGTGATGCAGGAGCTGCGGCTCACGCGTGGCGGTCGTGGACTGCACGATCAGATAGTTCGCGGCAGCGCGACCTGCGATGGCGCCCTTGATCACGTTCCACTCCGTGGAAGTCGCCGTGTAGAGCGGCGCAGTCGGCACCGCGACGGTCAGCTGGAACTGCACGATGAGCGGCGGCGCACCGAGGATCGTGGTGACGTCGGCAATCAGCGCGTCGAGGTTCGCGTTGTAGCTGGCAGCAGATACGGCAGCGTTCGCGTCGTTGGGACCGATGTAGAGCGCAAGCAATCGGAACGTGACGTTTCGCGAGCTCGCCGCCACCTCGTACTGGCCCCGGAAGGCCTCGTAGATGGCGTTCCCAGGCACCCACTGCGATGACGTCGTGCCGCCAGCGCCACCGTTCGCAAAGCGACCGCCGCGGCTGCTCTGCGTGCTCAGCAGGTCGGTCATCATGCCGAACGGGCCGACGCACGCGTTCGTGACCACTGTCGCGCCTGAAGGCTCGGCGATGTTCTCGTAGAAGTACGGCTGACCCGTCTTGGCCTTGACCATCTTCACGCGCCCGCTGGTCGGCGGGTAGGCGGGGAACACGGTTGCCAGGTCGGCGGGGTCGCCGCGACCATCGGTCATCGAATCGCCGGCTGCGATCACGAGGTCAGATGCCGCTGGCGGCACGTTCGTGTAGACGGGATCGTGCGTGTTCGTGTCGACGCTGAATCCCGTGGTGTTGCCCAACGAGAACGTCATGTTCGCGCTGCCAACTCGGTCCAGAATCGTAGTCGGGATGGTCCCGCCGTTGTTCGCAATGTCGGTGGCGAAGTTGTAGGTGTTGGTCGTGCCCGCAGGCAGCTCGGGGTCGCCAGTGACGGGAAAGCGACCGTTGGCGTAGAAGAAGTCGGCTAGCGCATACAGCTTCGCGTTCGTCGGAGACGTGTGCTGCGTGATCGAGTAGATAGTTATGCCCGTGTGAGCCGCGGTGCCATTCTGGCGCGCACCGATGCACGTGCGGCAGGTGCCTGTAGTCGGCGCGACGTACGCACTGGTGGTCGTGCCCTTGCCGACTTTCTGCAGTGACTCGCCGATCTGGCCAGCCCACCCGTGCACGTATCCGGCGTTGTAAGTGAACGCGACGATTTGGTCTCTGCCAACATCGGTCGCGCGACCGGTGCCGCCAGCAGGCCTGTACGGTGGCGCCTTGATGAACGCAGAGACGCCGTTTCCGTACTCTCCGAGCAGCGTCGTGGCGGTGTCCTGGTAGATGCGACCACCGCGCACGCCGTCCAGGAACTCGACAATATTTCCGCCGTTGACCTGTGTGTCTACACGGAACGCCACCACGATCGTGAAGCCGGCAGCGTTGCCCTGCGGTCCTGCGAGCGCAGCTGTGCGCAGTAGATTCGACGTGTTGAAACCGGTGATGCCGGTGACCTGCGAGACGGCAGGTGGATACGGCGACGAGGCCACCACGCGCCGTGCGGCGCTCCTGCGTCCAAACCTGGACCCTGACCGCCTCATGGCGCCCCCAGGCCGCCGTAACGCGGCTGCAAGTAGTTCTGATAGAAGCTCTCGGCCTCGACGTTCTCGATCCCGCGCTTGATAACGATGATTTCGGCGATCTCGAGGTTCTGTGTCGTCGACTGATTCTGGAGGCGGAACGTGTTCTCGCACGCTCCCGAGGCGGCGGCGCCTGCGAACGTACTTGTGTCCTGCCACCGCTGTCCGGGCTGGCTCGTGCGGATGAGTGCAGGCCCGTCCGCGCCAGAACTCGTGACCCACGGTGACCGGCGCGCGAACCACATGCGCTTGCCGGGTACGTACGTAGTGACCACGCCAGACGACCCGGAACCAGGGGCTGCAATACGGTTGTGCAGTCGATTGGTTCCGGAATGGTCGTTGACGAACGAGAATCCATACGTGTTCGACGTCGAGATCTTGGTCCCGATCGTGTAGCCCATGATGTCGCCGGACGTGGACAGCGAGTTGTAGACGACGGCGATCACGGTCCATGAAATCGTACCGTCGTGCAGAAATCGATATGTCGACTCAAGCGCGGCCGACTGCATCGCCTGCGTCGTGCCAGCAGTGAGGATGACCGCGGGCAGGCTGTTGAGGTTGGCGCTCGACGCTGTGTAAGCAGGCTGCGAACCGGAGAAATTGAACACCTCTCCGCGCGCTTGATCTGTCCACGACGGGATCGTGGCGCCAGGCGTGATGCCAGAGTCCGACCTCAGCCACAGGTAGAGCTCGGAGAAGTCCGTGGGGCTGTCGAAAGTCCTGGTGCGCCTGTGCGAGCGCCACGACCACGATCGTGCGTTACCTGCGCCCGGCGCTGTGGGGACCTGGATCTCGAAGTAGTCCGTGCTGCGAGTGACGACGCGGGCTGGTTCCCATGCGAGCGGAGTTCCTACGCTATTCTCCTCGGTCAACTCGATGGCGTACTCGGCACCAGATGCAGCCTCGAGATTCGGCAGCGAAACCTGAACGCTCGTGGCCGTCCCGTGCAGCCACACCTTACCCTGCGAGTTCTGTGTGCCCGTCGGGTACTCGTTGACGGGAGAGGCCGCGAGGCTTACGTCCGCGATCACGTTCTCGATCACGGTCTGCCCCTCGGGAAGGGTTCCGCTGATAATGTCGCGTTGCACGACGTTGGCAGAAGGCCAGTAAGAGTCGCGAATGCTGACGCTCACGCCGCGGCCAACGAAGATGCGTGCGTCCGGGTGATTTCCGCCGTCCCCCCGTGCGTTCAAGTTGCGCACCGAAATCATGCCGTTGCCCGGCATGTCGATAATGCGCTGATCGTTCGCCGAGAATCCGACCGGGCCGGACGACGCAACGTTGATGTCGAACGGGTTGAAGCGTGTGGCGCCGCTAATGGATACGCTGGCAAAGTTGCCGGTCATGTAGACCGTCTTTTTGCACCGCTCAGACTGCGTGGATTCAAAACTGACGCGCGTTTCAGCCTGCGAATAGAACCACGACTCCAGCTGTTGGATGTCGCAGCTGATAAACACGTAGTTGGAGCTAACCGTAGAACTCCACAGCGCCGTGCCATACACGCCAGCGCCGGCCGTTGCGCCGATAAACTGCGAGCGCAAGAACATCGTGTTGTACGGCTGAATCGAGCTGTACGAGCGCACGCACGACTGTGACGGCGAGTCGAATCGGCACGCAAGGAACTGCATGTTCTCGATGTTGCCGGTCGTCGGACCGCCGTCGCCGAGTTCTACTAGATGCGCAATGGTCGCGTTCTGCCCGCTGAAGTACAGGCGCTCAAAGTCGATGAAGTTCTGTATTGGCGCACCGACGATATCGTTTACGCGCAGGAGCGACTGCGGACCCGTAAAGCCTGGCCGTACGTTGAGCGAGAATCCACTAAACGTGCTGCGCGTAGTGGAGACGTTGAAAACGGTACGACCTGCGCCTCCTGCGCCCATATACAAGATGCGGCATCCGCCCGAGTTGTCCGCGTAGGCGTTGTTTCCGAAGATGGTCACGCCACGAAGGCTCGAGAAGCGCCCACGGTCAACCGCGAGCGAGTACGTCGCGTCCGGAGTGTCGCCCACGTAGTACTCGGCGCTGCCGTTGTTGCCGGGCCCGATCTCGAGAGAGTCGCCAATCACCATCTGATTGATGGCAGCCTGAATGCCGGCGCGACTGTCGGTCGTTGCGCCGGGGTAGATGCCCTTGCGCGCGTCGCCGTTTGGCAGCGTGACGAGCTGGTACTTCTTCGGCTGCGTGACGTCTTGCGCTGTCCACCTATCGACAAGCCCGCTGATGCCCGGTGCGCTGACGGTGCCGGCAGACGTGACGCTGCCCAAGCCGTTGAAGATCGGGACCGCAAGCGTAACCGTCGCGCCGGCTGAGATGTTCGCCAGCGTGCCAGATCCGCTGAGCGTGACCGTGATGGACCCGCCAGACTCGCTGCCGCCCACGGTGACGTCGTAAAAGTAATGGTTCGTCGGGTGGCGAACCTGTGCACCAACTGGAATTGACAGGCCAGATCCGATCGTGGCCGCGAACACCGCCTGCACGGTGCCGGTGGTGCCAGCGTCGCCGCTGACGCGGTCGACCTTGCCGGAGCCTGCGGTTTCGGAGACGAGGGCGACGCCCTTCATGCGCGCAAGCGTGTTACTCCCACTCGGCCCCGTGGTGTCGCCGGCTAGGGTGGAGGTGCCGGAGCCAGTGGGGAGCTGCTGGAGCCAGCGACCGGCCGTGCCGACGTCGGGAGCGAGCACGCCCGTGCCGGTTGAACTGGCAGCGGCCGGCGTCGCGGTAGACGCCGCCACCCACTTCCAAAAGTTGTTGTCGTTCGTCTTTGCTTGCTGACCATCGAGGTCGCCGCGAATAGTGGCTAGCACGGCGTCGCTCGAGACTGCGTCTAGCGCGCCTGCGGAGTAGAGCGTGTTGGGGACGCCTCCGGTACCGATGGGGTCGTAGTCGAGCAGTAGGCCGGCGTTCTTGCGGCTCAAGTAGAACGAAGCGAACAGCTCAGCCGTGACGTTCACGCCGTTGACCGGGATGACGTCACCGTTGTGGTCAAGAACGGTCAGGCCCTCAGCCGGCCAGAGCGTGATCACCTGCCGCCCTCGTTGAGGTAAAACTCAACGAATCCGCCCGTGGCCTTCGAGATCCACGTGATGTACCCGCAGTCGCGCGGGATCATGAAGTCGATGTAGCTGTCAGCCGGAACGGTTCCGCCCGCGTTCACGTCTCCGGTCCCGAACGACGAGAGCTCGTCAATCACAAGCGACCCAGCCGCCTGCGAGAACGCGACCTGCGTGTACGTGGTTCCGGAGTAGATGCGAATGAACGGCCCGCTGCCAAACGTGCCGATGTTTGCCGATCGTAGGGTCGACCACGCACTAGGCAACGCGACGCTCTGCGAGCTGGTAGATGTGGCGTACCGATAGACGCCTGTTTTGCCGGTAGCATCGGCCGCCGCAGTCGGACCAATGAGCCACGACGCCTGTTCTGTGTACGCCATGCCTTACCGTCCGCGCGCGCGCGCGAACCGTCCACGCCTTACTTGTCTTGTTCTTGCGACTGCTAACGCCTCACATAGGCAAAGCCTGACGCGCGTTGCTTTCTCACGCGTTGCTGCTCCTGGTTTCGCTCGTGCCGATCGCGGAACTCCTCGTCGGTCTTGAGGCGATCCTGCAACGCCTTGCGCTCCTCGATCTGCGCAACGCGTGCACGGTCGTTGTCGTTCTCGACGCGAGGCGCAGTGCCGACAAGTTCAACGTGAGCCATTCTGAACCCATCGAAGACGTTATCTGTGACGGTCGCGCTGGTGAGAACATCGCCCTTCTCGCGGTCCTTCCAGCGCAACACGCGCAGCTCCTTTGCCAGCGGTTCTGCCTCCGGAAGCAGTACAGACAGGCGCCCTGTGGCGGAATCTGGAAGCGTGCATCGCAAGTCCGTGTTGATGGCCTTCACGCTGTCGTATTTGTGTAGCTTGTAGGCAGCCTTGATCTTGCAACCGAGCACGCTGCCGTAACGCTTATTGAACGTCTCGAAAAATGTCTTGCCGCCTCCAGACGGGTCGCACACGGCCCGAGTGGTCTCGAAGCGCTTGACCAGCTTTGAAGTAATCTCAGCCGCTTCATCGTTGTCGAGTCCAGAATGGGCCTCAGCGTGCACCACAATGCGGTCTGTCCCGAACGGGTTCCCGGCAAGAACAACCCACGTCGCTGCATCGTTGAAACCGAAGTCGATGCCGATCACGTGCGTCCATCGCAGGCTGTAGTGGTCCGGCAACTTCGTGATCGAGTTGCGCTCGTTCAGGAACTCGCAAAGCAGCGTAGAGACGTCTTCTACCCAGCGCCCAAGCCACTCACGCTGATAGTCCGGGTGTTCCTCGGTCCATCCCTCACGCTCGCGCTCCTCTGCCAGCATCTGGTCGATTGATCGATGCTGGCGCTTTCCGTCAATGGTGACGTACTGCGGGAACTTCTCGTTGTCCTTGACCGTCCACGAGTAAGTTTTGAAGCCGCCCTTGCGCTGGTGGACCCAATCGAACCACGTCCCCTGCGGCACGTAGCCAGGGGTACCAGCTGCGATGAACGATCCGCGCGAGTCGGTCAGCGACGGGGCTACCGCTGTCAGCAGCGGGCCCAGAAGGTGCTCGATGTCCTGCGACTCGTCCGTGCAGAACAGAAGCGCTTTGAAGCCGCGAGTCTGGTTGCTCTGCTTCTGCTTGTTGAGACCGAGGATGAAGAACGCCGCGCCCTCTGGCGTGTGGATTTCGCCCTCGTTCTCCTTGAATCGCCAGTAGCTATCTAGCTCGTACTCGCCGGCAATCTTGACGATCTCCTTCCAGATCAGGCCCTTGCCGATCTTCAGGGTGGACGCCACGTAGAATACAGCCTCGTTGTGACCGGCCTTGAGCATGGTCAGGATGAGCAGCCGGGCCAAAAGCTGCGTCTTCCCTGCGCGACGAGAGCAGCAAAGCGCAATGTACCGCACGCCGAACTCGAGGTCGTCAATCACCGCCTGCTGCTTGCGCGTGAGGCCGGCTAGGATCTCCTGCTTGACGCGCGCCCGGTACAGAAGCGGGTTGTTTTTGCGCAGGGCGATCCAGGCCCGCTTTCGGAGCTCTGCCTTGATCTCGTCCTGCGTCGGTTCAGCCATCGATACCGTCACTCGCTAGGACGTCCGAGCGCGCGCCGTAGCTTTCCGCGTTCGCAAACCCGAGCCTCCCGCCCTTGCTGCGCGAGCCCATCTTCTGCTCTTCGACGCGCTGCTCTTGCCGTGCGTTCTTGACCCCGTTGAGCGCCTGGATCTTGGCGACGTACTCGGGCTGAGTCTCGCGCGACATCGGGATGCCGGTGGCAAAGTGAAGCCTGGCCCTCTGCTGGCTCGTGGGCGGCTTCTTTTGCTCGCCAATGCTGGCCGTGACTTGGTCGACGTAGCGCCGATACATGGAAGGGTAGAGCGCACGCACGGTCTCGAGGTCTTCCTTCGAGCCGCGCCCGTGGGCCAGGCGCTCGAGCGCCTTCCCGGGATTGCTCGCGGCGTCGACATAGCGCGCCATCTGCCGCGTCTTGACTGGGTCCATTCGCATCGGGCGATGCACGAACGGGTCGGAGTCGTCCATGGGCGGCCCCGCCAGCTTCGCCAAATAGTCGGCCTTCTGCTGCGTCTTGGCGCGCACCGCCTGCGCAAGCTCGGGCGACTCTTGAGCGACGTCGTCCACGAGCTGCGTCAAACGCTGCGACTCCTCAGACTCCGGGTCCTGTAGCGCCCGCGCTTGCTGCAACGCCTGGCCTACGTGCAGGTCACTCATGAGCGTGATCGTAGGGATGCTGCGGGTCGTGCCCTTGATTAGGTTGTTGACCGTGGCCCTCGCCGCCGCTTCTACGCCCTTCTCGGAGCGCACGGCGCCTTTGCTGAGCGCGTAGAGCATCGAACTCACAACCTGGTTGCCGCGCTCGCGCAAGACCTTGTTTGCAGCTGCGCCGGCTAGCCCGGTGGCCATGGCTGGGATGGTCGCGCCGCCTGATGCGATGGCGCCACCGATGGCCGTTGCGCCGCCTACTAGGTGGTCGGTCGGAGAGACGAAACGGGTGCTGAGCTTGCGAAGGACGGCGTCGCTCGCCAAGTCGTCGGCCAGCGCGACGTGCGAGAACTTCCGATTGAGCGCCTTCAGGTTCTCGGTGAATCCTTCGACGCCGGCCTTCTGCGCTGCTTCCTCGGCCGACTCGGTCCACCAGTCGTTGATTGCGCCGCGTACCTTGCGCTTCATCTCAAGCATGGCGTCGGGGTTGGTCTTGTCCCACTTCAGCCGCTCATCGAGCTTCTTCCGAATGTCGTTCAAACCCTCGAACGTCAGCGGTTCACCGGATGACAGCTTCTTGCGCAGCGGTTCGAACTGCCTGGTGAGCGAATCGGCTAGGTCGTCGTTGATGCCGTCTCGAAGCGGCGCAATCACGTCGTCGTCGATCTTGCGCATGAGCTCAACGCCGTCCGGGCCCTTGCCGCCAGACAGCGCGTCAACCTGCTTGCGCATCTCGCCGATCTCTTTGCCCAAACGCTCACGAAGCGTGCTTGAGCGCTCGGCAATGTCTTCGATCGTGGCTCCCTTCGTCACGATGCCTTCGTCCAGCAGCGTCTTGCCGATGGCCTCGGGACCGCCGAGCTTGTCGGCCTGCCTCACACCCTTGACGTTGGCGCCTCCAAGTGCCGCCTTGAACGCGCGACCGGTCGCGAAGTCCTCCAACGTGGGGAGCTTTGACACCAACTTGGCCGCGCCTTGCGCCAGTTCTCCAGCCGACGCCGCGCCGCCGCCGACCAAGAACCCGAGCTTGGCACCGTCCCACGCGGCCCCGAGCATGCGCTCGGCCGTGATGTCGACGTCGCCCGCGGTAAGATCCTCGGTGACGCGCCGAATCGCATTGTCGGCAGCGCCCTCGGCTGCGCCAGTAAGCGCGATGGCACCGATGCGAGCACCCGCGCCAGCCGCCTTTGCCGTGAGCGCGGTTCCCATCCTGGTCGCCAAGCTCGCGAGCTGCCCCGCTGGCGTCATGCGGGCAGCAGCGCCAGCCAGACCGGCGCCGCCCGAGGCAATCGCAGGGGCTACCGCGCCAAGGATTTCGCCGGTGATCGCCGTGGCCTTGTTGGCCTCGCGAATGCCTTGGATGTCCTTGGCAGCTTCGGCCGCCGCTGCCTCGTAGTCGGTCTGCCCCGTGGGCGCTCCCGCCGCATCCACGCGAACGCGCTCGAGCCCCGAGTCGTCCTGTGCACCGGCGATCATGCCAGCGAGGCCTGAGCCAGCCTTTGCCAACAGGTCGCTAATGCCCATCGTGACGCCGCGCGCGAAACCCTGCGTCCCAGCTAGGGCCTGTTGCCCACCCGAGCCGTACTCGCGCTGCAACTCGGCCTCGCGCGCCGCTGCCTGAGCCGCCAGCTCCTCCTCGCTCGGAGGCGGGATCTCGGCGGCTAGCTGATCGTCCGACTGCGCCCAGAAGTCATTCGCGTACTGCGTCGCCTGGTCGTGAACGGGCGTGCCAGGCGCACCGGTGCCGGCAGCGGCCGGGTCCATGGCAGCCATCGGCTCAGCAACGGCCAGCGCTCCCGGGACTGGCGCCGCGAGTTCTTCGTCGGACTGTGCCCAGAAGTCGTCAGCCATGGCTCAGTAACCCTGCTCCCTGCGCACTTGCGCCTCGTAATCGGCGTTGCTCGCGTCAGCCATGGCGGCCGGCGCAACCTGGCGCGTCTCCTCGCTGACGAGCTTGCCGCCCGCTTGGAGGGCCATGGGAACCTTGGACTGCGCGATGTTGCGGATGGACCCATCAGGCGCGCGGACAGCTACCAGGACTTCGGCGCGCGGAGGTGGTGGTCGCTGCGGAACCTTCGGCTGTACGCCCACAGCAGCAAGACGCGCGTCGTACTCGGCCAGCATCTTTTGCAGGCCTCGGCGCCGAACCTCGGGATCACCGGAAGTGATACCCCAACCGCGCTTCTTCTTCTCGGCCTCGGCGTCGCCAATGGCCGCGCCAGACTCATCGCGCAGCAAGATGTCGGCGATGGCCTGCATGTCGGCCTGTTGGTTGAGCGTCTCCTCGGAGAGAATGGCGTCGGGTAGATTCTCCTTGAATGGATGGGGCGGGGTGCCACCTGATGCCGCCAGCTTTCGCATCGCGTTGACGCTGGTGCCGACGCCTTCAAGAAGTCGCACGAGTTTGCGCTCGTCGGCGCCCTCTGGACCACCACCGCCCGCCGCCTTTTGCGCAGCCGCAACCGCCGCGGCGTCGCGAGCCTCAATCTCGCTGACCGCGCCCCGGTTCTTGAGCTTGCCCGCGCGCACGCTGTCGAGGTACTGCACGCCAGCGCCTGGAAGCTGACCGCTTGACTCCCACGCCTCGAGCGTGGCCAAGGGGAATTTGCTCCAGTCGGTCTTGGGGTTGCTGGCTGCGGCTTTGAGGCGCGCCGCAACGATGTTCTCGGCGTACTCGTTCGCCTTATCGCGCGCGGCGACAGCGAGCCGGAAGGCGTTTTCCTTGATCTCGGGCACCTTCGTCTCGGCGCCGATTTGCTTCAGCTTGTTCTCGGCCATCAGGTACTGATTGGCCATGAGCTTGGAGGCGATTTCAGTCTGATCGTTCGAGTCTTCGGCGAGCGTCTTCATCGCCTTCTGCACGTGGGGCAGCGACTTGCCCGCGCTGTCCTTGGCGTTGAGCTGATCCTCGAGGCTCTTGTTGATGTGGCTCTCGAGCGCACCCATGCCGTAGCTGATGGCGTTGCCGACCATTCCGCGACCCTGGAACATTGCGCTCACGATGCCACTGAGGATGCCGCCCGCCTTTTCCCATGCACTCCGGTCGTCGATGAGCGGCTTTCGAAGCGCCTCGATGTCCTCGTCCATGTAGCGCTTGTATTTGCCGCTCTGCTCGGCGTTGGCAGCTGCGTTTGCCTGCGCTGCATCGGCAAGAGGAGCGGCTTTCGCGTTCACGTCCTCGATGGCTTTCGCGACGTTGGCCTGCCCGGCCGCAGCGGCTTCGCCCTCACGGATATGCGACTGACCCACCGCATTCATGTCGGCGATTCGGTCGGCCTGGATGTCAGCCTGCTGAGTGCGCAGGTTGCCCTTGCCAGGCATCGACACCGGCGCGACAGGGGGCGGGGATGCAGGCTCCGGCGTTGGCGCAGGCTCGGCAGCGGGCGTCTCTGGTGCAGGTTGCGGAGCTGCCTCGGGCGGCTTCATCTGCGCCGCTGGCGTGGTCGTCGTCGGCTGCGCACCGCCCGCATTCACCTGGATCGTGACTGGCGCAGGGGCCGCGGCCGGTTGCGCTGGCGCAGGTGCGGCGGCAGGAGGCGCCACGCGCGCCACCGCCTGATCAACGGTGTTGCGGTTGTTGCGCAGCCAATCGGCGTAGCTTGTTCCTGCCTGTGCCATTGCTATCTCCCCGTGAACGCGCCGATGTAGCGCTGCGCAGTCGTGGACCAGTCAGGCGCCTGACCGCCCTGTGCGCCGCCCTGGCCGCCGCTGCCGCCCTGTTGCTCGCCGCCGCCCTGCTTGGCCATTTGGCCGCCGACAGCGCCGAGCACTTTGCCGATCACGCCGCCGCCGAAGAACGAGCCCACGAGGTTCAGGATCTTGCCGATGCCTGCGCCCTTGCCTTCCTTCGGCTGAAGCTCTGGCGGGACCTCGGTGTCACCGGCCTGAGCTGGCGCCGCTGGCTGAGCCGCACCCGCAGGCGCGGCGGAACCACCACCTGCACCACGCGCGGCCTCAACCGATTCCACGGCACCAGGGACAACCTGCTCAGCTTGCTGCGGCGTCGGCTGAGACGTGATCGGCGTGTTGAAGCGCTGCCCGACTTGGTCGACGGTTCCCTGGTTCTGCGCCATCCACTGCGAATAGCTGGCCATCAGTTGCTCCTGTTGAAGCCGACAAATGGATCGGTGAACATGCGGATTTTGCGGTCCTGCTTGGCCGCCTGGTTCGCTGCCGTGGCCGTAGCCGAGGCCTGCGCAGACCCGAGCTGCGTCTCCTCAAGGCCCGTGAGCGCTCCCGTGTTGAGCCCCTGCTGGCTAGTTCCAACCTGCGCGCCGAGGTTGGCCGCTGCCTGTTGGACGCCCGCGCGCTGCGTCGCGATGTTCGCGCCCTGCGCATTGAGTCCGATCGCGTTCGCGTCGTTGGTCTGCTGCCGGTTCGAGTAGATGCCGGCCGCGTTCTGATCCTGCGCGCCTACGCCGGCCCGGATACCGGCCGCGGTCGCGAGCGCATCGGCTCTTTGCTGGCGGATCGCGTTGAGCTCCTGAGCCTGCAAAATTTGCTGTTGCGTCGCCGCGTCAGCGTTGGCCTGCGTGCTCGATGCGAGTGCCGTTCGTAGGCCGGCTGCGCCGCGACCGGCTGCCGTGGAGAGCGCCGCGCGGGTGTTGCGGTCCTGGTTGAGTCTGAACGCCGCATCGGACGTCTGCTTGTAGTCTTGGGCTGCGGTTGCAGCGTCGGCCTCGAGCTGGCCGGCATTGTTGAGTATGGCGCCTCGGCCCTCACCGTAGTCTCCAATGGACCTGTCGAAGCCCTCACCCGCGCGCTTGCCTGCGTCGACATTGCGGTTGAGCAGCGCATTGGATGTGACTCCGCTCGATGCAAGGCTTCGATCGGCGACTTGCGCGCCTTGGTTTGCGCGCTCTACACCCGAGTTGGCCTGCGCTTCGCCACGATCGGCAGCAGCCGAAAACTTGTTGCGGTACTCGTTGGTTTTCGCCTCTGACCCGCCGTAATGCTGAGTTTCGACGTTGCCTGCGTTCCTGCGAGCCTCGCGGCGCCTTGCCCGTCTGCGCCCGCCCTTGGTCTTCATCGCCATGGCTACCTCTTCACCGCCTGATAGACGGCGTCAGTCATCGTCCCGGACTTCTGCGCGTAGACCAGCGTTACCGCGTAAGGCCTCACGCAGTCGCCAGTTCCCTCGAGCTGCACCTGGATTCGCAAAGCGCGCATGCTCGGCTTCTTGGCCTCGACGCACAGCGTGTATCGCTTGTTGTTCTGCCCATCGACAAGGTCGGGCGCGCTGAACGCCTCTGTCCTGGTTGCGCTGAGCGGCGCGTAGTCTTCCCACAAAGACACGCCGGCCTGGTGATCGTCGAGCCAGCCACACGTGACCTGCGTCTGTTGCACGACGCAGTCCCCGTCCTCGATACCACCCAGGCGGATGTCGCCCGTGCGGAACGTCATCAGCGCGTTGCCGATCGAATCCGGATCCGACGTTGCCAGCGAGTCGGCACTGGTCACGAACTGAAGCACGCCGCTTACCTGGTCGACCACCACGCTCTTCACGCCGGCCACCACGTCTTGGTCCCAAGCCGTGAACCGCCGCAGCCGGTAGTTGAAGACCGTGTGAAACCGGTCGTAGTCGACATCGTTGGAGAACCACACCACTTCGTGCGTGTCGGGCAGGCAAACGCCGATGTACGTGCGTGCTTCGTCGGCCTCGTAGTCGTCAAGCAACACCGTGCCGAGCTCTCCGCCGAGCGCCGCAAAGCGCGTTCCAGACTGAAAGAAGAGACCGGCCGGCGTGCGCACAACCGATAGGCGTGACGTGCACGGCAGATCGCTGATTTGCTCGGGCGGATTGAACGACGACCCGCCGAGCGAAGCGTCTGGACCCTGGCCTGTGATGACCCAGGCGCCGCGCTCCGCTAGCATCGCGAGGGACCCGCGCAGCTCGCACAACGCGTAGGCTTTTCCGGCCGCTGCTGGAACCGCAAGGCGCAACTCCGAGCTGAACTCGAACGCGATTCCGGGCTCCTTTGGCTTCGAGTACCACAACTCACCCAGGCTCAGTCCCCACATGCGATCGCCTACGATGGCGACGCTTTCGAAGCTGGGCGGGCACTGCGCCGGCAGCGGGAAGCCTGGCGACGCGTCGGTGTAGATGGCTGGCGTATCGGCGCGCTGGAGCGGCGCGATAATGTCGTCGAACTCGACATAGTGATCAGTCCACGCGGAAGGGTTCCACGGCTGACCGAAAAGCGCGGTCTGACCGTCTTGGCTGGCGTACACGAGCACGCGAGAGCGGTCCTTCGTGATGCCATCCCGCATCGTCGCGCCGAGCGTGACGCGGATTCGCGGCTGATCGGTAACGCCGTCCGTAGTCAGCGTCACGGCGTTAGCCGGCATGCTGCGGCGAAGCTGTCCGGTGCCGTCTTCCCAATAAACCACGGCTGACAGGCGCCAGGTGCCGGCAGCTGTGACATTCACGCCTCCGGTCGTCTCTGCGACGATCACCGGGCGCGACGTTGGGCACCACTCCGAGACCTCAGCGCCGTCCCAATAAGCCGCGCCCGGGGCGATCATGGCGCAGCCATCGGAATCGACCACGTATGCGGGCGGGATGCTGGTTGCTAGCCGCACATAGCGCGCGTTGTACGGTCCGCGGCGAAGCGCGCCCGGATCCTCGAGATAGGAGAGTGCGAAGGAGCCGTCTCCAGAGGCTTCGAGAGGCGCTGACCTCGCAAGATACGCTGGGTAGACAAGCGCCGTATCCACGGCGTACCTGGCCACCATCGTTGCGTCGCTGGATCTCGCGCACCGGTACACCTCAACGGACGGGTCCGATACGTATGCTGGGTCGGTGGGGTCGCCTGCGCCCGAGTTGCCGAACAGGTTTTGAAGAGCAAACAGGGCCCTCAGCTCTGTCGTCGAATCGCTGTCAACGGTCCCGTTGCTGATCAAACCCTTCCAAGGCAGCAACGATTCTCCGTCGTTCGCGCCGTTGGTCATGCGCAGTCGACGCACCCAAGTGCCAGCCACGGGCGTTGGTGGCGTGCCGCTGTAGTCGGTTGACGCCACGGCCATCCAATAGTCTCCGGTCAGCTCCCGAATGAACGAGACCGCCGCAGCGCCTACGCCAGCATGGGCCGCCGCTGTCCATGTGGTCGCCATGGTGGAGCCGTTGATCAGGTACGCGTTGCATGTGCCGGCAGCCACCTTGACGGCGACTCCGACCGAGTAACTGCCGTCTGCGATGTGCCTGATGGCGACGTGCAACGAAGGTGCAGCCTGAGTCAGCGCGATCGTCAGCGTGCCCCACGTCGAAATGTTGACTCTGGTAACGGCCGCGTCGTTCGCATTGGCAGCGTGGCGAGACACGACCCATGCATAGGTGCTGTCGTTGTCGCTGTGGACCGCTACAGATGGAACGCCACCGGCAAGCGGCGTGTACACGGTGGCGCCAGTGCCGAGCGTCAGCGCAAGCGTGGACTCGTTCACCGTCGCGCGGTTGCCCTTGATCCCGCCGTCTTGCCACCAGATGACCATGGTCGCGTCGTGGCGCGTCACGCCAACCCATGGAACGCTGGTCGTCGTGGCGATAGTCGTCGGCGCCACGATCAGTCGCCCACTCGAGTCCGTGACGGTCACCACGACCGAGACCTGGCCAGTGGTCAGCGCGTGAACCTCCACCGACCACATGCGGCCAGAGGCGTCGAAGGACACGGCTGGAGGCGAATAGGTGAACGAGCCGTGCAAGCCTCCGTAGCCTGTCACGCCGTACGTATAGAACGCGTCGGCAGGGGCCGGAGACGCCGTCAGGTACGACCGAATCATAGTGGCGTGACCGGTCGCAGTGGCGCGCTCGTTGTACTTCTTGGCCACGATCAGGCTGCTGCCGAGCCCACTCGGCACAATGCCTGCGCGACGCTCGTCACCGCTCGTCGTGCCGAAGCTGGTTACAGACGGCGCCTTGCTCGGGACGCCGTCGATGATGCCCAAGCGCGTGTTGATGCTGCGCGCCAGAGCCGCACCGGCCCCGAACGGCTGCGGCTGATACTCGGACGTGTTGCGCATGCCGAGGTCAAGCGGGAACTGCTGGATATTGGGCCCGGTCGCCATCAGTAGACCCACGCTGAAAATGTCACTGCCACGGCGCCCTGGCTCGTGCCGAATACGCGCGACGGATCTTGGTTGTCATTCAACACAGACGCCGCGCTGATCAACGTGACGGGCGTCGTTCCGTTGTTCTGACCCAAAATGATCGCACCTCTAAACGGGCGCCCCAACCCATGCTGGAAATAGTTCTGATTCGCGGTCCCATCGGTCGTCGCGTCGATGCGCTTGCCCTGCAAAATCTCCGACTTGGAAATCGCTGTCATGAACTCGGCCGCAGCCTGCGAGAAGCGCAAGAGCTCACGCACCGCACGAAGCACGTCGTCCAGCGTGGCCATCGGCCCAACGCGCACGCCTGTCGATCCCCACTTGAGCCACCCGATCACGTCAGAACCTCCACGGTTCGCGAGCCCGCAGACGCGGGTCGCTGAGGGGATCGCGGACGTCCTTGATCCTATTGATTCCGAACTTGTCGCGCTTGAGCTGACGTCGAATGTCGGCCTCTTTCTTGTCACGCTGCGCAAAGAAGCTGCCAGGCCCAGGGTCCTCGGCCGTCTTCTGCTGGCGCATGCGCACGAGTCCGCAGGTGTTGAACACCACCCACTGATCCCAGCCGTCGCGCATCATCACAACGTCGCTCGTGGACGTCACGTAGATGCCGGTCGTGTAGTAGAGCCGCAGCGTGTAGGCCGCGTCAGGAGTAGGGAACAGTTCGATGGTGGCCGGGCCCATCAAGCGATACCGAATCACGCCGTAGCCGTCCCAGCCGCTTGAGTATCCGCCCTGTGGCGTCGCAAGGAACTGGTCGCTGTTGGCCTTCTCTAGGTCGATCTCCGTGGTTGAGTCCTTCTGCCAAGCGATGCGCACGAGGTCGCTAAAGCTGGTCGGCAGGCTGACCGTGGAAACGCTGGCCGTGGTGGTAAGCGTGCCCGACGACGTGAGCAGTTGCTCCGTCGTGTACTCCTTGACGATGGCCGCTAGC